>DATGSA010000104.1:0-14903 GCA_035303085.1 Flavobacteriaceae bacterium | reverse complement strand
TCTCGGTGGAGGAGTTGCGCCAGTTCGACCTTTTCGTCTTGATTTAGATTTTTTAAAATGTTGTGTAGATCCATTTGTCGTAAAATTGATTTTGATAAAGATAATAAATTTCTACATTATTCTACAACATAACCAATCATAATAGTTTAGAAATCTAACCCTCATCAATTCATCACTAAAAACAAAAATTATTGCCGGTTGCTTTAGCTGACGGTATTATGGGTAAGAATAAAAAAAGGCTTTCGCCCCATTCATTTTACAGCAAAAATTATAAACTCTTAAAGTGGTTTTTAAAATTAAGGAATTACTATTACAATGCCGAAATCTATACTTCGTTGCCGCCAAGCGAAAAACATTAAAGATTCTTTTTGCGAGGGTTTGAGTCGTGTTTTATTGTCCGCTATGATGTCGTTTCATTCGGTTTTCCATTGTTTTACGCTTATTCCTGAACTCGCTTAGCGTCATTTCTTTTTGCTCATTCAGAGGCTGTTTAATTTTTGTCTTCTTCTTGCTGAGGTTAATATCTGTTGCATAAAAAATATAAAATCCTTGTTCTGCTTGTAAGACCAAGCCTGGAAGTCCTGTGTAGTTTAACGGACCGAATTGAAAGGGAATATCAGTGGTAAACCAAACGGTGATCTTCTTTCTGCTCAAAATTGGTTGAAAATTTGAGGTGGCTTTGCGACAGAGATAGCCTTGAATTGTTTTTGTTTCTGAACTTATTTGCCAATTAAAATCACTAATTGGATGCGCCACCGACCAATCCTAGTTTAGGTATTGAAACTGTTGGAGCGTTTTATCTTCCTTTAAATTAGCATAATAATCCCCGCGGACACCTAAAAGGGCAAACGTTAATTTTGTGTCTGGTCCATTGTCCTTTTGCATTTGTTTTAAGGTTGAGAAATGACTTTCATTTTGATTAAAGCTTAAGTGAAAGGTCAGATAAGGGATAATCTGTTCAATTTTATCGAACTGCATTTTGGCAAATCCTTTTGTATCACTGGAAAACGTGCCATCACTTAAGGTCTTTTCCATAAAAGCTTGATTGTTTTTTACTTTATAAGTGACCTTGCCGGATTGAATTTGTGCCAAACAAAAGTTGGATAGCAAGACAAGGAAAAGAAATTGACAAAACACTGTTTTCATTTAAAAAAGATTCAGATGATTAAAAGAATCTATTCCGTTGAGGATTTATAAATTCTATATTTTGATTTAAGAGAGCATCTTTAAAAACTATCGCTCAAAGAAATAGAGTCTATGGATTAGCGGGTTTGGGATTATTCTTTCACTTAAATGATGACTGGATTCAGTTGTGCAGCACATGGTGTAAGATTGTTATTATAATGCTCATAAGCAAATATCCAAGCTTCATAACTTGTATCGGTTTCTAATTCCAACACATTGGGTTGCTGTCCAAAATTAGACTGTTTCACATAAAAAAGGTCCCGATTTCTCGGAACCTTTCTCGCTTACAGAAAAATTTTATTTTTTCACTATTCTAAATGTTTCACTTGAACCTTCGTTAAAGTGAACTTCAATCATATACATTCCTGCACTTAGCGATTCCAGTTGAATTTGATTATTATTCGCTTTAGTTTGAATAATTTCTTGTCCCAATAAATTATAAACAGCAGCTGATTCAACCTTTTGATCTGCTTGAATATTCAAAACCCCTTCAACAGGATTTGGGTAATAAGTAAAATCAATTTTATTTGAATCCTCAATACCCATTTCACCAACGCTAACGGTATAATCTTCAGTCTCTCCAAATAATTGGTCATCGGTGTTACAGGCCATATCCCAAGTAGCAAACTCTTCTCCAACAGCAGCAACACGGACTCTCATACGATATTCATCTTGTTCTAATCCTGCAGGAATACTGATCTCACTCGTTAAAACTTCATCACTTCCGGTTCCGATATAGAAAAACTCCTCTTCATCAAAAGTGTCACTTTGATCAAAATCGATCCAAACAGAAACAGACTCAACATTCCAACCATCGCTTACAGTTACCGAAATTGGATAAGTTTCACCAGCCACGACATTGGCTATTTGATCGGTATAATCACCATAACCTTCGGGACTACACTCAGAGTCATTGTCGATTTCCAGGAAACTCACATTGGTAATCATATCATCTCCGGTGCAGTCTAAGTAAGGCTGACAGTATTGTGGTTCTTCTTCGGGTTCTCCTTCGTCTTCACAACTCATATCTGAATAGGTAGCCTCTTCGCCGGCTTGAATATAACCTTCGATAAGCACTCCGGTTTCATTGTAAATTTTAAAATTAGCTTCATTGTCATTGGTGTCGCCTATGGTATTAATATAGAATTCAACCGGCCCTGAAGCGGTAATACTTTGCTCATCCGTGTAGGTGATTTCATACGGTCCTCCGGAAAGAATTACGCCTTCTTCATCTCTCAACTCCCAAGTGGTTTCATCTCCAAAAGTTTCATAAGACCAAACTTTTACTGTCCATTCGCAGGGCTCTTCTTCGATTTCTGCTACTTCGATTTTCACATCGTCAATGCCGATAAAATTACCATCTGTGCCGTCGGTGTTATCCAGGTTATATCTAAAAGCAAAATTCATGGCGGTAGGGGTTGAACCTGCTCCGGAAACCACAATCTCATATTTTGTCCACTCCTCGGGATAACTCAAGTCATAGTCATCGTTTATGACCAGTTCTAAATTATCAAAAGAGCCGACATCTTCTTCGTCTTCCGATGGTACGGTCATTTGACCCAAGCTGCTTCTGACCTCGAGACGGTCGTTCCATTCTGAATCTTCCGGTACGCGGGTCCAGAATGATAAAACATCTCCATCTTTTACTTCAACGGTTGGCGTGATAAGCCAATTGCTAATAATTCCGCCTGTGGCAGCTGTGTTTTCATAACTGGCAGCGATATAGGCGTCTGGAGCTCCACTATGACTTTCGAATGCAACTGGGTTTCCCGGAAACCAGTTGAGAGGACCCAAAGGTTCGCTGAGGTTAGTTCTCACCCAACCATCATTTTCCAAATTGAAGTAATCCGAAAAATTTTCTTCGAAGATTTGACTAAATCCTAAAATAGGGATTAGTAAAAACGTAATAAAAAGTAATTTTGATTTCATAAAAAGGTGTTTTTGAGGTTTAAATAAAGGATTATCTTCAAAGTTAAACTATAATTGTTTCACTTCGTATAATTTATCCTGCAAAATTGTTTTTTAATAAAATAATTACCTCGATTATTTAAAATCTTTCAAAAGTTTTTGGTGAAGGGTAAACAACTCCACCACCTCTTCTTTTCCCGGTTGAAGATTCCAAGATTTAATTCCTAATTGCTCTGCTGCTTTAGTGTTTTCTGACAGATCATCGATAAAAAAACACGATTCCGGATTTAAATTCTCTTGCTCCAAAACAGCTCGATAAATTTCTGGATCTGGTTTGCGAAGATTCATTTCGTGTGAAAAATATACCCGATCGAAGCAAGCGATAAAATCATTATAAAAAGAGGTTTTCGCTGCGATATGCTCGATGTGTAGCGCATTGGTGTTGCTCAAAAGAATCAATTTATACTGTTTGGAATCGGCGATTTTTTGTAAAAACTCCAATCGGTGTTTCGGGAAATCGCCAATCACTGCATTCCAAGTAGCAATCAGTTCCTCTTCTGATATACCAGCAAAGTGAGGTCGATAAAATTCAATAAAATCAGAAGTAGAAATCAGTCCTTTTTCAAATTGTAAATTCTGCAATTGCATTTCTTCAGAAAACCCCTGATATCCCAAAGCGTTTAATTTCTGATAGGCTCTGTCATGATTCAAATCGATAAAAACATTTCCAAAGTCAAAAATTAACGTGTCAATCATTGTAATAAATGCTTAGTTCATCTTTTTGAATAAATTTCTTGTTCGATATTTTCTGTTGAAAGTCAGGAGCTTTTATTCCTTTTCCAAAATAAGATTCTCCTGAGAAAACACGAGCTTCATCCCATAAATCGGAATCTATAAATGCTTGTAAAGTTTGCCGTCCTCCTTCAACAATGACGGATTGCAAATTGTGTTCATATAAACGCGTCATAATTTGAGCGGTAACTTCTTTATCGAAATCAATACTTTCAAAAATCAAGTTTTCCTGATTTTCTTCAGGATAATCACAAAAAACGATGGTTTTAATTTGACGGTCCAACAAGTGTAATTTTACAGGAGAAGAAAAACTCTCCAGGTTTTCATCAATCAGCATTCTAACCGGATTTTTTCCTTCCCATAATCGCGTATTCAACCGGGGATTATCTTTGAGTGCGGTATTTAAACCCACCAAAATCCCTTGTTCTTCGCTACGCCATTTATGCACAAGCTGTTTGGAATACGGATTGGTAATCCACGTGGATTTTCCGATTTCTTGCGTTTTTCTGGCTATAAATCCGTCTTGTGTTTCTGCCCATTTTAAAATCACATACGGACGTTTGGCGCGTTGAAAAGTAAAAAATCTTTTATTGAGGGCTTCACATTCATCTTCCAAAAAACCAACGTCCATTTCCTCACAGTTATGCATCAATTTTTGCACGCCATTCCCCGCCACTTGCGGATTGGGATCAACGGTGCCAATCACCACTTTTTTAATTCCTTTTTCAATAATCAAATCGCTACACGGCGGCGTCTTTCCGTGGTGACTGCAAGGTTCCAAATTCACATATAGCGTAGCTTCTTTGAGTTTGGATAGGTCTTTGACTGAATTAATAGCATTGACCTCTGCGTGAGGAGAACCTGCTTTTTGATGCCAACCTTCTCCAATAATTTGATCGTTATAAACAATCACACAACCCACTAACGGATTGGGATAAGTATTTCCCAAACCTTTTTTCGCCAAGGTTAAACAGCGACGCATGTATTTTTCTTCAGTATTCACAATTCAAAAGTAATTTAAAAAAGATAACTCCTCGATGATATTGACAAAAATCGGATAATATTGAGGATAAGAAAAACTTTTGCGAGTATAGCTCGGTTTTTCGTGGGACAAAAATTTATTAAATGTTTATTCAGTAGAAAACAATACGAATTAATTAATTATATTTGTACGTATAATATAAGTGTTATGGATAAAAAGCTGACCTTAAAACTTAATCAAAACGTGATTGAGAGAGCAAAAAAATACGCTGCTCACCAAGAAATGAGCCTTTCTCGTATAGTTGAAGCCTACTTACAAGCGTTGACTTCAGAAAATGAATCTGATGAATTTGAGATTTCACCTTTTGTGAAAAGTATTGCAACAGGAGCTGAAATCCCGACCGATTTGGATTATAAAAAAGAGTATGCTGAACATTTAATGGAAAAATATAAATGAATAGGAGAATGTTTTTAGATACCAATATAGTGTTAGATCTTTTGGGAGAACGTCAACCTTTTTATGAACCAATTGCAAAAATTGCAACTTTAGCAGAGAAAGGAAACTTGACAATGGTTGTATCACCCATTTCGTTTGCAACCGTAAACTATTTCCTTGCGAAATTTGAAAATTCGCAAATTGCCAGGGGAAAATTACGAAAGTTCAGGGTAATATGTGAAATTTGTTCTCTGGACGAGCAAACCATTGAAAAAGGACTTAATTCTTCAATAAAAGATTTTGAAGATGCATTACAATATTTTAGTGCAACTGAATCAGGCTGTGAGCTTATCATTACCAGAAATGCAAAGGATTTTAAAAAGTCTTTATTACCCGTAATGACAGCCGATGAATTTTTGAAAAGTATAAAAAAATAACTACACCTGACAAAAGGCTAAAAACATTTCTGGAGTTTGGATTTATTTTTAGAATAACTGTAATTATCTGGAACTTGTCAGTTTGAAGAAACCCTCAAAATTTCATATTCTCTCCACTCCTCAAATGTTATAACCCGAATAATGCTTATTTTCGAAGCCTAATTGAAAATAAAGCGGTTGGCTGTTTGAAGTTTTAAAGTCAATTAAAGAATAAAAAAGGAATGAGAAATATAATTGTAATATTGGTTTTATTGTTTTCAGTCACGCTTTTCAGTCAGAATCGTTCAGTGATTAGAGATGGCCGACAAGTAAAAGCTACCCCGAAAAAGAAAAGTATAGCACAGCCTTGGCGAGTCGGTGCAAGCGTGGGATTTAGTATGGGAAGCAATGACTATTTAGGATTTTCTATCGCTCCTTTTGTGGGGTATGAAGTGGTGAGAAATTTAGAATTGGGCGTTGGTGTAGGTTATCAATATTCCAAGCGATCCCGTTCAAAACAACACTTGTTTAATGTCGGTCCAATGGTGAATTTCTATCCGATTCCGGAATTGTTTGCCCGAGTGAAATATGAATATTTTACCGGGAGCACTACAATAAGAGCGACCGATCAAAGTCATCATTTTGATGAAAATGCTTTGTGGGTTGGTGCGGGCTATAGAAACATTGGAGGACCGGTACAATTTCATGCAGGATTGATGTATAACGTCCTGTACAGTGGAAGTTCACGAATTTTCACCAACGGATTTCGACCTATTGCCGGTGTGAGTTTCAGACTTTAATTTTATCATCATAGTACTGTATTTCTTTTGGTTAAAAACATTCGACAACAATTTCACGCACAGTTAAAAGAAATATTTCCTTCCACGGAAATAGATACTTTTTTTAATCTTTTAATAGAGCATTTTGCCGGATTATCGCGGTTGGATTTGGCGATGAATCCAAAACTGCAACTCGAAAAAGTCCAACAACAAAACCTCGAAAAAGCTTTAGAGCGATTAAAAAATCAAGAACCCATCCAGTATATCATTGGCGAAACGGAGTTTTACGGATTAAAATTTAAAGTCGATAAAAATGTGCTGATTCCACGTCCGGAAACCGAGGAATTGGTAGATTGGATTATAAAGGATACACCAACCACTTCGGATTTATCCGTGTTGGATATCGGAACCGGAAGCGGATGTATTGCGGTAAGTTTGGCCGCAAATATGGCGGAGGCAAAAGTTACGGCTTGGGATGTTTCTTCAGGCGCGCTGCAGATAGCCCGACAAAATGCAACGCTGAATAAAGTCAACGTGGACTTTCAGGAACAAGACATTTTAAAAACGCATAATCCGGCGAATATTAAATATGACATCATCGTTTCCAATCCGCCTTATGTCAGAGATTTAGAAAAGGAATGGATGCAACCCAATGTATTGGAATTTGAACCGGAGTTGGCGTTGTTTGTCAAAAATGAAGACGCCTTATTGTTCTATCGAAAAATATTGGAATTTGCCCAAAACCATTTAAGTCCAAAGGGTCAAATCTACTTCGAAATCAATGAATATCTCAAACCGGAATTGGAGACCCTGCTGGAAAAATATGATTTTGAAGCGGTGGAGTTTCGACAAGATATTTTTGACAAAACCCGAATGTTGCGGATCACTGCTCAAACAGATGCTTATTGTTGAACCAGCCAAAAGATTTATCAAGGATTGCGAGATTTGTCTTAACGCGATGTTTTAAAACAACTTCAGGATTATAATAATTTGGGCGTGCCCCCGGTCGAACTTTAAGAAGAAAGTTATTAGATAAAAGTAAACTCCCTTCAACTCAAACCCTTCCCTTTCCAAAATCCGGGGTCAGGCTGTCCGCTATATCTTTTTTCTTCACCTGATTCTTTTCAAACCAACTTGAATGATAAGAAGAATCCATCAGCTTAAACAACTGTATCCAAGAAAAAAGGATGCCGCTTCCATCCTTCACGCGGGGTTTTCGGGTTTTTATTAACAATGCTGGCGCGAGTATCTCGGTCGTGTCCAAAGTTTCCCGGAAACTTATTTTTTCATCGGATATTCTCAGATTTTTCTTTAAATCCCATCTGATGCCCCCTAATTTTCACCGATTCGATTTGAAGAATTATTTGCAATAATAAAAAGACTAAAAAAATTGCGCAATGAGACCTTTTATGTCTTCGTGTTTATTTATGAAGATTTTAAATTAATCATGAAGTAAGGATCTAAAGCCTTAAGGTGTTATGAAATAAAGGATTCAACGATACCATTATAAAAGAATTTAAGGAGATATAATAAGTGCTATAAAGAGAAAATTTTTCATTTTAAATTCACTTCTTAAAAATTGGGTTTAGACTCTGATTGCTAGCTTAATACAGTTCTTTTTTCTAAAAACCGGTAAAAGAGAACTATTTTTGAATTAACTAAAATAAATTAAAATATATCTAAAATTATCAATTAAAACCCCTATTTTCGCCGTTATAAATAATTACTATGAAATTTTTAAATTTAATTTTACTGATAAGTTTTTTTATTATTTCAACCTCTTGTACAAAAGACGACGACAATGACCCCGAATGTGTGAAAGATGAAAACTACTTTACCGCTGAATTCGACGGAGAAACATTGGAACCATATTGGAGAAGTGGTCTTAGTCCTTGTAAATATACATTAAACATTGGAAGAAATCCTCAAGATCAAAATGACTGGGTATTGAGAATAGGAATAGAAAATCCTGATATAAATATAAATATGTATATAAAAGATATAAATGGAGTGGGTAGTTATCCTATTGAAACCGGAGCCGAATCAGAATTACCTATTAGGTTTTCAAAAACACATATTTATATAATTGATGAAAGCTATGGAAATGATCCGAATCTTTCGATTTACAACTATTTCTCTATGGGTGATACAGGAAGTGTTGAAATTACAACTTATGACGATGAATCGGGGATATTGGTAGGTGCGTTTAGTTGCACTATGTACAGTACGCATAATGGAGAGGAAAAAGAAATATCAGGAGAATTTAATATCAATTTATCAACACTTGATACTTGTCAAAGACCTTGTTGGCTATAAAATTTAACACCAATTAAATCTTATTATTATATTATGAGAATCTTAGTTTCGTTATTATTGTTATTATCGGTGCAAGTGCAAGCGCAATCGGTTTTAGACACCATTCAAACAAATATACAAGTAAAAATAGCCAATTTAGACACCTCAAAGGTTAGTACCGGAATTTTATATGACCGAACTTTGCCCTTGGCAAATTTGCAAAATTAAGGGTTTTTAGAAGGGGGCTCTTCAACTTCTCCTCAATCAACAAGCATGGCTCATTATTTTCAAGCTTTGGAAGATTTAAACCATACTGATTACCAAAATCGTTATCCTGATGCAGAAACCAGTTATAACAACAATGCTGCAATCTCAGAGTATATTAATATAGGTGTGCTCAATGCTGATCTCAATATGTTTCGGGATGATGCGGTTGATATAGGAGCATTATTGATTCAAGGACAGGATAGTTTATTTTATGACAACCCCGGTAGTAGTATTTCGCCTTATGATACCTATCGTAATGCTTTTGTTGCTACACCATTAAAACGAGTTTCAAGGTCTAAAAATATTATATTTAAACTTCAAACAGATTATTGGAAAGAAACAGCACAATACAACATTCAAAAATTGGAAATTGATTTTGGTGACGGTAATGGTTATATAACAGTACAGAAAGATCAGTCTATAGTGATTAGTTATAACTCTTACGGAGAAAAAGAAGTAAAGTTAAAAGCCACTTTTACTAATAAAACTGTAAAAATTGTAGAAGCCACTTTAAAGATTGTTGGTTTTACAAATAGTAAGCCTTTAAAGAATACTTATACACCAGGTACTAAACTTTGTTCTTTTGAAATAAGTAACACCTTTAGTTCTGAGCATCATACCTTTCAGGGGTATGACGAAAGCCAAGCATATTCAGGAAGAGGAAGTTACGAAAACTTTTCTGAAACTGAATGCTTAACCAAACCTGTGATTGTGGTTGAAGGATATGATCCAGCTGATAATAATGGTCATTTTGCGTTATATGATGATTTGAATAAAAATAGCTTAGGAGATAATCTAATTTCTACTAATCACGATGTGATTACTTTAAATTTTGAACCAAGGGCGATCAATGGTAAAATCGTACCCGGTGGTACTGACTATATAGAGCGCAATGCAATGGTATTGGTAAAACTGATTGAGATGATCAATGATGAGAAAACCAAAAATGCTGAACCAACCAAAATAATTGGATTTAGTATGGGTGGTTTAGTAGCCCGTTATGCATTGCGTTATATGGAAATTAATAATCTTTCTCATGATGTTGATTTGTATGCGTCCGTTGACAGCCCGCATCAAGGAGCCAATGTTCCGTCTGGGGTTCAACACACCGTCCAACTTATAGATGACTTAGTGCCATCTTGGTTAAATGAAGAACTTGGCGGAATGGAAGACGAACTCAATTATCCGGCCACTAAACAAATGTTAAATTATCATTATAAAAACAGTTCGTTTTACAACACATTTTATGATAATCTAAATGCGATGGGTTATCCGCAGGACACCAGGAATATTGCTGTAGCTAATGGCAGTATGAATGGTTCAGGAATCAATGACATTAACCAAAAGTATTACGAAGGTAAAGCTCATTTATTATGGGTTTTACTCAATGGGAAATTAAGATTGAATTTCACGAGAAACTCTGGCTCTGCAAGGGTTTTTTATTGGAGAGTAAAAAGTTTTGGAGTAAATGTACACAAAAGAGAAAAAAGCATCAACACGAATCCTGCCATAGGTAGTTTTGAAAATGCTCCCGCCGGTTATGTTGCCTTAGATAATTTAAACGATAAAGTATTAGATTTTAGTAAAATAGGATTTGATTGGTTCGTTGCGGGTATGAGTCAACAGTTAAGTTCGGAAAAGTTTAGTTTCATACCTACTAAGAGTGCAATCGATTATCAAGACGATCCTTATTTATTTCAGGATATTTCTGCAAATTTAGTTTGTGCCAATAAGACCCCCTTCGACACCTATTTTTCAATACCTTTTGTTAACGAATCCCATATGTATCTTCATTCGGAAACATCTGATTTTTTATATCAAGAAATTTTAGGCAATCCGCAAGATCCTTCTGGAGAATTTAATCTACCTTATGGAAGTTATTACAATGTTGACCTTGGAAGTCAAACAGATTTAGAACTTGATAATACCTTGCCAGGTAGAGTCCCTTTTCCACAAACTTTCCCCAAAAATGTAAAAGTAAACCAAGTAACTCCATTAGGTGCTTCATCAATAAACTGGACACTTTTTTCAGATGATGATAATGCAGTTGCCAATTGGCATCATTCGGGCAGTTATCTTGACTTTGATTATCATGCCCATAAAACGGATGCTGATATTCTTTTTAAATATTCGTTTAATGACGAATGCGATATAACAAGAAATATTATTTATAGTTTTAACATTTTGGAACCAGAAAATGGACTAAACTCATTAGATGATTCTTACACGGTATATCCTATTCCAGCTGATTATGAAATAAATATTGTTAGTGAAAATAATGACCAAGACAACTCCCTGGTTAAATTATATGATTTTAATGGTTTAAAAGTTAAAGAGGATACATTTAATAATAATTCTGAATTGCAGATAAACACTTCAACTTTGAATAATGGGATGTATTTTTTGGAAATATCAAATGATAATCAGGAGTTTATGAAACAAATAGTTATACAGCACTAATATCATCGTGCAATATTAACAATAACAAGTCTCTCATAGAATCACTGTTCATTATGTTCTATTTCTTTCGGGTATTGAAAACGGATTGTATTTTCTACGCGTGCAAGATCAAGCGGGAAATGTGGAGAATTTGAAGGTGTTGAAGGAGAGTTAATGATTCAAGGGTTGAAGGAAGCTTTAAACTTTCCAAAAGAACGTTTGCTACTTGAATTTTGCCTTGCTTAAAAATTACGGTTAAACATTTCGCAATGAGACCTGACAGGTTTCGCAAACCTGTCAGGTCTGGCCTTCGCATTGATTTGTCAACTGAAAATTTCCTCCGAAATGACTAATCCAATTCGAACTTTGGAGAAATTAGAGCTCCGGAAACCCGCAATGAGTTATCGAGTTGATGAGTTACGAATTAATGAGATTAATTTTTGGAGTCTTCCACACGAAACCCGCAACCCCAAACCCGGAATCCGTTGACGTGAACATCTTGCTCGTGTCCACCGTGTCTCGGAGACTTATTGTTTCACCGGATATAACTTATCTATCCAAGCCATTTTATACCGAATCGACTTCAAATTTAGTCTAATTTAAATCCGTAAATCACTGTCTATCAGCTCCGAAGCGTCGGGATTTAGCAATATTATAACAAAAATAATCAGCCTAAAATACAAACTCGGTTGGTATTACTTTTGAAGATAATATTGTTCATTAAAGTAGAGATGAATCACTATTATTGCTCTCAAAATCATAAATAAATCTAAAAACTTAACGCGTTAGATTTTGGTTAATTGAAATCTTTTATTAAGTTTATACCAACAAAATCAAAACACTATCATGTTTTATTGTTTTTAATTCACTTGTTTTTCGCTAGATCTTCAATATCTCAGTTATTATGAAAAGTTTCTGCAAATTATTTAAAAAGTATTGGGGAGGGATATTTATTTTGTTATTGCTTAATATTTCCCCGGCTTCCGCCCAAAACACTGAAAACTGGCAATGGGCCAAAAGAGGTGGAGGCCCGGGTCAATTTACCACAAACGCACTGAAAACCACCGATTTTGAGCGGGTGGTGGATATTGCCATAGACAGCGATAATAACTATTATTTTCTGGCCGAGATTAGTGGCAGCCAATACAGTGACGTGGATTATGACGGAATGTCCTTAAATACTTATAACGGCTCTGACCAAAAACGTGATATCTATGTTTTTTCTACAGATCCGGAAGGCGATTTCAGGTGGGATAAAGTGATTGGGGGGAGTTCCTCAGAACACGCAATTACCATTGATGTTGATAATCAAGATAACGTATATGTGAGTGGTCGCACTTATCCACATGCCGGAGGAACTAATGTGCATTTCGATACGGATAGTATAAAAGATGTACCAAACGATCCTCTTGAAATAAGTTCTGCTTATAAGGGGGCTTTTTTAATAAAATATGATCAAGAAGGGAATTTTCAATGGCTCCGGGAACCGGAAGGAGAAAGTGCTTTATTAAATCTGGGTATTTCTACTTTAATTGGATGGATGAATAAAACTTTTTTGGAAGACAGTGGGCGCTCACATAATTTAACACATTTTAGGGAAGGTACTCATTTAAATGGTGAACTTATTGTTCCGGAAGGAGAAAGAAGAAGTGTCATTGTTATTTATGATCAAGAAGGGGAGTTAGAAGATTTTTTAATTATTAACATGGAGCCTTTAAAAGGATTTTATAATTACCAGCTTGCTTACGACCCCGATTTGGAACGATATTATATTGCAGATCAGGTCCGTGGTAACAGTCCGGAAGATGTACCGAGTATTAATGGGTACGGTGAGGAAGACGATGAGCACGGGTTTTATTTAGCTGCCCTTGATAATCAGGGAGAAGTGCTTTGGTATCATCAAAACACACGTGCCGGCGGTGGGGTTGGCGATCTTCAGTTAGATGAAGAAGGTAATATATTTTTTACAGGAAGATTTAGTGGATTCTCCGCTGATGAGGAACCAGATTCTTTTGCCGGTTATGCATTTGGAGAGGCCGGAGAATCACCTGAAACAGCTCCTTTTTTAATAAAAATGGACCCTGATGGAAGCTTAATATGGGGCTCTCACGCCCATAAATCCAGTAGGTTTTCACCCGGAGGATTAGCGTTTTATGAATCTTATGTTTACTTGGGTCTGCCTATTCAATCCAATACCTGGGGAAACCTCACCATCCCCAGTGGACCCGAGGGAGTGGGTTATGTCCCTGACCCGGTTATCATTCGTTTTGATGCTAAGACCGGGCAGTCGCTTGATGTTTTTTGGGCTCAAGGTTCTGATCTTTCCCGAAACGGGTTTACCGCCCTTAAAACCGACAATAACGGGGATTTAATTGGAGGTGGCTATTTTGCCCAAAGTTTGTTTTTTGGGGAGGAGTTTTCTTTATCCAACCAAGCAGGCGGTCCGAGTGATTTTTTTATCGCTAAAAATCAACCCGTAGAAACCCCTTGTTTGGTGCCCACCGCTTTGGCAGTCGAGAAAATAGGTGAAGATTCCGTTAAGATCACCTGGCAACCAAGGCAAGGGGAAACTCAATGGCAGGTCAATTACGGAGAACGGCTTTTCCCCCCTACCTATCACAAAGACTACAACCCTTATCTCGGTGGAAATGTAGAGGTTGTCAATGACACTCCGGAGCTTGTCATTGAAGGGCTGGATTTTACGGCAAGACACGCGGTCTTTGTACGGGCAGTCTGCAATGAAGACCACGAAAGCGGTTGGTCGGCTCCGGTCTGGTTCGATTTGGACAACATGCAGGATAATCTCTGTGCTCAACCTGAAGAAATCCTTATAGAAAATCTGACAGACACCAGTGCCTATATCTCATGGTCGGCCCAAAATGAGGAAACCGAATGGCTGTTGGCCTATGGTTACCCGGGTTTTGACCCCAACACCGAAGGCAACACCCTCACCGTAGAAGGAGAACCTGAAGTAACGTTAGAAGACCTGCAACCCGACAAAGACTATCAAGTTTATATCCGTGCCCTGTGCAATGTTCAAAACCTCAGTTCTTGGACGAACCCGGAAGAGTTTTCGACCTTAAATGTCAAAACGATAGACAAACCCTCTACCGCTTTAAAGATTTATCCCAATCCAACCACAGGCATATTAAATCTGCAAAGTGAAATGGGTTTGGAAAGCTATCAACTCTATGATCTGCAAGGTAGAATCGTAAAGCAAGGAAAATTAATTGACACGCAAATAGATCTTTCGGGTATTGATAATGGGTTGTACTTTCTACGCGTGCGAGATCAAGCGGGAAATGTGGAGAATTTGAAAGTGGTGAAGGAGAGTTAATGATTCAAGGGTTGAAGGAAGCTTTAAACTTTCCAAAAGAACGTTTGCTACTTGAATTTTGCCTTGCT
>DATGSA010000103.1:0-3578 GCA_035303085.1 Flavobacteriaceae bacterium | reverse complement strand
GGAATAAGTGTAAGAAATGTGAACTTTTTCAAAGTTCTCAAATTTCCCCTTGTACTTTGGAAAAGTTAACTACAAAAAAACTGCGCAATCTCCTTTATGAGTATTGCGCAGTTCAAACTAAAAAAAACAAAAATTCAACCTACTCCTAAAATTAAAAGATAGTTTTTTAAGCTATCGGATTAATCTTATGGATCTTAGGATTAACTTGCAGAAACCTGGAAGGAATCCTCAAGTTTCTTAGCATCTAAAAACAAAATGTTGTTTTCCAGATGTATATGTAAATGTAAATTTTCTTGGAATTCTTTTAATAATTCAAAAGCTACATTATAGGTGTTGCAACCATCTTCGGGCATTGTATAGTTGTTGGACAATTTGGCGATTTTTCTGTGGCGAACGCCTTCATCATCATGCTCGGCCATCAATTTGGCAATCGGACTGTCAATGTTTTCATAACCTTCAGGTTTGGTGGGGGTTGTGCCGTTTTCCTTAGCTTCAAGCATTCTTTTGATATAAGGGAAAAATACACCTTCTTCCTCAACCATGTGCTCGAGTAAATGTTCGGTTGACTCTTTAAATAAAGCTTTGATTTCAAATAATTCCGGATGTCTTTCTCCATGAACTCTGGCAATTTTATCTAAATAAAAATTGATAACCGGAGCCTTTTCCGTTACATAACGGTGATGTTTTTTCTCGATATAATCTATTAATAAATCTGAAGGCCAAGATTTATAATCGATACTTTCTGTTGAAACAGCCTGAGTCGCTTTAGCTAAATCGCTTAATAGCGCATCTTTATCTATCTGTTCTTTTTCGCAGGCCTCATCGATTGTGCGATTTCCGCGGCAACAGAAATCGATTCCATATTTAGAGAATACTTCAGCAGTTTTGTAATCTTCAGCTACAAAATCCTGAATTAACTTTTTGGGATTCGCTGTGTTTGTCATAATAAACGAATTTATATTTAGAGTTTTAAATGTGAGCTTTTCCTGATAAGAAAAACCGTCTTGCTGAGGCAAAGATAAGTAATTATTTCAATTAAAGACAAATTTGTCTTTAATATATTTTCAGCGCAAATAAATCAAGGATAACAGGGCTATGAAAATAGGGGAAGGATTATTGAGCAACTCGATTAATATTCAACCAGACCAATATGCTCTGATTTTTAGACTTGGATTTGAAGATTAATTTTCGAAAAGGAATTATCTTAAAAGAGCAGATTTGGAACAAAATAAATTTTAAAATAGAGCTGTGGATAGAAATATCTCCGTCGGATAAATTACTGGAAGTTGGTTGCTTTCTAAATACAGGAGAATTGTATTTTAATAGTTTGAAAGGCCGTCAATATCGTCGCTGCTGGGCATCCATAACCACATTCCTAAAATTCCCAAGAATACAACCATATAGGTATTGTTGATTTTCATCTTTCTTTTAATTGGTAATTTGGTCCAGTTCAACCACAAGATAATCATCAATATAATACTGTGGTATATTATAATTACCCACAGGGTATTGAATTCGTCTAATTTGGCCCATAATTTTTTGTCGCTTAAAACGACGCCTAAATAAACAAGTTCAATTACGGTAAGAGGAATAAGAACAAGTCGAAGAGTTTTTAGATAGGTTTGAAGTTTTTTCATGTTGAGGTTGGATTTTTAACGCAGACCTTTATATGGGAATCGAAAATAATGAAATTTCATTAAAAGCACTTATTATTTAAAGATATTATTGAAATAATCAAGGAAGAGGTAGTGCTCAATTATTCATTGACAGTTAAGAATTATATTTTTTATTGAGGATTTTTATATTAAACCTCTGCTGCATTTCTCAGGGATAATTAAAAACCCTATTTCTTAGCAGTAAGAGATAGGGTTTAGTTTACTTGGATTAGTAAATTTTTCAAGTGATCTGGCTGGGATTCGAACCCAGGACCCTCTCCTTAAAAGGGAGATGCTCTACCGGCTGAGCTACCAGATCTTATAGTTTTGACAAGAATAACATTTAAAAAACCAAAAAGGAGAACAAGATAATCTCAAGCTCATTTATAGTGCCCGGAGCGGGGGTCGAACCCGCATGTCCAAAAGGACACATGGCCCTCAACCATGCCTGTCTGCCAGTTCCAGCACCCGGGCCAAATGTTCAGTTTTTTAAAAAATCTCAACTAACTATACAAAAAGTGATCTGGCTGGGATTCGAACCCAGGACCCTCTCCTTAAAAGGGAGATGCTCTACCGGCTGAGCTACCAGATCATTTTTAAAGAACGGTTGCAAATATAATAGCATTTTTTAATCTATCAAGGAAAATTCCTATAATTTTGACATTAAGTTATTTTAAATAGGTTTGGTAAAAATCAGAAATTTATGATGATCGTTTTAAGTGGATATATGGGAAGCGGGAAAAGTGTAATCGGCAAAGAATTAGCCCGCAAGCTGAATTATTCTTTTGTTGATTTAGATGAAGAGATAGAAAAAAATCAAGGCATGAAAATTCCGGAAATCTTTTCATCCAAAGGAGAGATTTACTTCCGTAAAATAGAAATCGAAGTTTTGAAATCTTGTTTGAAGTTGGAAGAAAACACTATTCTCGCCTTGGGAGGTGGAACACCTTGCTATGGTCAAAATCTTGAAATGATTAAAAAGAATCCCGACACCAGGTTGATTTATTTAAAAGTTGATTTAAAAACCCTTACCGCGCGTTTGTTTCCCGAAAAAAATCACCGACCACTGATCAGCAATATTAAAAACAAAGAACAATTAGATGATTTTCTGCGTAAACACTTATTTGAACGGCAGTTTTATTATATGCAAAGTGATTTTATAATCGATGCAACTACTGATACTCCACAGCAAATTACAAACGAAATAATAAATCGATTAAACGCATCAAGAAATTAAAAAATGGAGCTGTTGGTGATATAGGTAAAAGCTTCCAATGCTTTCATGGCTTTAGTTGAATTTCCTTTATCATTCAGCGGTGGACTCCAAACAGCTACCGTATAAAGTCCGGGATGAACGGCTACGATTCCGCCGCCTACACCACTTTTTCCGGGAAGACCGACTCGATAACTAAATTCTCCCGCTTCATCATAAAACCCACATGTCTGCATGATAGCATTGATTCTTTTGGCTTCTTGGGCTTCAATAATTTCCTCGCCGGTGGTGAAAAGTCTTCCTGCATTGGCAAATATCGTAAAAGCTTTTGCTAATTGTTTACAACTCATCGCAATAGCACATTGGTTATAATAAAAATCCAGAATTTCTTCCGGTTCGTTGTGGGTATTGCCCAAGGCCTTCATATAATTAACCAAAGCCGTATTTCGAAATCCATGTTCTTGTTCGGAACGCGATACATTTTTATTGTATGCTATAGTTTTATCGCCGGTGAGGTGATGAACAAATTTTAACAATTCTGCTTTTGGGTTTTTAAAATGAGATAATAAGATATCCGCAATCACCAAAGCACCGGAATTGATAAAGGGGTTCCTGGGAATTCCCTTTTCTCGTTCCAATTCGGTCAGGGAGTTATAAGCATTTCCTGAGGGTTCTACGTTCACTCTTTTCCATATTTCAGTACCTACACA
>DATGSA010000102.1:0-6629 GCA_035303085.1 Flavobacteriaceae bacterium | reverse complement strand
CCATCAGGTTTTCCATGGCCGTATAAGAATTTGGCGCATCAAAAACCCGATCTACAAAATTGACAGAGATGTAATCAGAAATCACTGCTTTTTTAATTAATCCACCGATAATGAGCAAGATAGCTTCATTTAATTCCTCTTTACTGAGTCGGATTTTTGAATAAACTTGTGGAAGAAAATCCTTCGCCCTAACAATCGGACCTGCGACCAATTGCGGGAAAAAAGAGATATAAAAAATATAATCCAAAAAAGTTTCGGCGAGTTTGACCTCTTTTCGGTAAATTTCAATGATATAACTGATCGATTGAAAAGTGAAAAAAGAAATTCCAACAGGTAGGATGATTGCTTTAAAGTGGAAGTCACTTCCACTGAGCTGATTGATACTTTCCAAAAAGAAATTGGTGTATTTAAAATATCCCAATACTCCGAGATTGGAAATAATACTCAAGGTTAAATATAATTTTTTTCGCGGTGGATTTTCTTCTCTATCTATTAATCGGGCGAGGAAATAATCTAAAATAGTTGTACCGACCAATAACAGGAAATACAGTCCACTGGATTTATAATAAAAGAATAGCGAGAAAGCAACCACATATAGCAAACGCAATCTAAATTTACGTCGCATTAAGATATAACCAAGATAAAAAACGGTAAACAGTCCTAAAAACAATCCTGAGTTAAAGAGCAAAGGATTTTTAGGATCATAAGTAAGCCAGGCCTTCCAAGGCTCCGTATCCAAAAAATTAAATAAAAAATCCAACGCTATCAATTTTCTTTATTTTGCAGATATAGATAAAAAGCATTCATTATTGCTTCGGTAAATAGGTTGGCTGAATACGAATATCCTTCTTTAGAATAATGCACATAATCTCCTGATATTAAACCTTTTTGATAGTTTTGCTTTACGTGATTCTTTCCGCCTAACACTTCAAATAAATCCCAAACCGCAAAATTTTCCTCTTTTGCAGAATCTACCAGCATTTCTGCATAAGATTCTGAAAAAGTATTGGGATATCTTCGCTTTAACAAAGACGGTGGCGGCGTGGTAAAAAGAATTGGGGTATCGGGTTGTGTTTTTCTGATGTTAACTATGAATTCTTCCAAATTCTCTTTAAAATCTTCAGTTTTTAAATTATCGTGCGCTTCATTGGTGCCGAGAGAAATCACCAACAAATCCGGTTGAAGTGTTTTCAGCTGTTCAAAAAACAACGGGGTTTGGTTATAATCTTTAAATCGCGCACCGTTCACGCCGATGGAACTATAAATAACTCCCGGTTGATCTCTTTCCAGAATGAAACCATCTAAAGTAAAGTTTTCCGGTTGTTCATTTGACAATAACCACAGCGAGTGCATCGGTTCATCGGTGTGTAATATCAGGTTATTTTCAATTTCGTCAAAACTCATCAACTCAAAAGCGGATCGATCAATGGGGTTCGGTTTTTTTGTTTTCACCGGAATAACCAGTTTTGCACCGGCGCGAATTGCGTCAGACCTCAATCCGTTGGCTGTTTTTATTTTACTGACACTCACCCCATATTTCTGGGCGATAATTGACAACGCTTCCCCTGACTTTATGTGATGTATTATCTTTTCGGTAGTATAATTTTCAAAATTGATTGGTTGTAAAGCTTTCGCCGGAGTAAACATTTTTTTCGTTTTTGGCGTAATCAATCTTAAGGTATTGAAATAAAACTTTTCTTCTTGAATATCAATTTTAATGGCAAAATCTTTGTCCTCAGTGCTTAACCCAAATCCACTAAGCCCGATAGAATCCGTTTCTGTGGCAAAAATATTTCTTTTTCCTTTCCACGGAACTGAAGAGGAATAGCGCACTTGATCAATTCCGTTTGTACGGGCTAAACGATGAGGAAAACTAAATCCCAAACCGGCATTTCCAAATATATCCTGTAGGATTTCTCTATTTTTCCCGCTAAAAAACCCTGCTTGAATATGAGAATCGCCGATATGCACAATGCGTACTTGAGAATTATTCTCTTCCTCCAAAACATTTAGTTTATCAAAAAATCTCTGTAAGGCAGGTTGATTGACCACGGGTTTATTTTCCGGGGAAAGTATAGCGCCAATTTCATTTTCTGTCGGAATATCCACTTCCAAAATCGTTAGCGCTTGTGTTTGCGCGAAAAGTAATCCGCCACACAAAAAACACAAAAGCAATAATATATCACGGTATATCAACATCGGTGCTGTCTTGTTTTTGCAATTCATCTTCTTTCTGTTGCTCAAATTTTTCCGCTTCAAAAATACTATCATTTATTTCTTTCTTTTCCATCGTTTTCCGTCTTTCTTTAAATTCTTGAAACCCATGTTCTAATTCGCCGTAGATCATTTCAGCTATTTCCCGAGCGCCAAAAGAATTAAAATGCGTGTAATCTTTATTGGCTCTCGGTGGTTCTTCTTCCACCCACTTGACCATACTTCCTTCGCCTCCCATCAAAGCATATAAGTTTACAAATCCCGTTTTGGCTTCTTTGGCATAAGCTTTTTGTGCTGCCAATAAATGATTCACAGCCGAATCCGTTTGCATTTCGGTGTCATACTTTGTGGATTTATCGGCTATAGAAATTACCAGAATAGAAGATTCCGGAAAAACTCTTCTCACATGAGCCACCACGCGTTTCATTCGAGCTTGATACCAACCGTATTTAAAGGAATCTCTGTTTAAAACATTGGTTCCAAAATGAAGTACAATTAAATCATATTGCAAATCTTGTTGAAAAGTTTTCATCAAATTAGCATCGAGTTGCGTGAGCGGTAACCCCGAGTTTCCTCTTTTCGAAAAATTATCGATTTGAACACCGGTAGAAATATCGAAATTCACGCCATAAAAGGGAATGGAATCAGCTTTGCTAAAATCCAGTTCAAATTCCGATAAAATTCCTGAACTCAAGGATAATTTATTCAAGTTTTTTTGAGGATTTAATTCAAACAAACTCGTATCTTTTTTGGCAATCATTTTCACTTCAGCGGAATCATTGGTCGATTGACCGTAATAAAGTGTTGGATTTGGCAATAAATTATTGGAGGCATTCACTCCTCTTTTGAACCTCAATTCAGCTGGCTCAACACTGTCATTTGCATAAAAAACCATTCCCGACACGCCATATGGCCGTTTGACACTGTCTTTTTTCATAAAGGAATAAGATGTCCAATTGTCGGAAAAACGATGAATGATACTCGCTCTGCTTTTGGCCGATTCGGAAGTAATCGGAACAAAACCAATTCCTCTTCCGCCATATTTTTCTTGAAATTTTCTGCGTATATCTTGAACGATTAAATCTCCATCTGTCATGGAATCGCCAAAATAAGCGATGCGCACTTTTTCGTCATCGGGATTTTGCTCCAGTCTAAAGAGTTGACTATAAAAATACTCCAAATAAAATTGTTCTTCCACCTGATTTAAATCAGATTTAATCAACTCGGATTTATCGAGTTCAACCGGTTCGGGTTTTTCCAAATCCAAAGAATCCGGACTTATTTTTTCTTCCTCGATTTCTAAAGTGTCAAGAGCTGTCGAGTCTAGGGGTTCTTCAATAGCCGATTGCATCCATTCGTCTACCGCTCGGTGTTCTTTATCTATCGCAACAGTTTCGGGAAAGATATTTTCAGGGAGGAATTTTTTAAAGAGCAAAAAAAAACCTATTGCCAATAGTATCGTGACTATTGCTGAACCCCAATATGATTTTTTTAATGACACAGAAGACATTTGTTTAAAGCTTTGCAAAATTACAAAACCAATTGATTTTAGCCTAAACCCGGAGACCGGACTTTTAATTAATTTTTCAAATATAGAAGTAGTTTTTAAAGCATTTCGGTAAAACTTTGAAAATTAATCGGGCAGATGGATTTTTTTGTTTAAAAAAATCGCCTTAAATCTTTTGGAAGGAAAAATTTTAAGGAATTCCTCCAAGAATTAAAATAGAAGTTTTATATTTGACCCATAATAGAATTATACATCATGTTTGAATTTCAACAGTGGATCGGTTTTGTAATATTTGCCTTTATCGGATTGTCCGGTTTTTGGTTACTTTTATTTCTATTGGGAATACTTCCCTACTGGATTATGGGACATTTTAAAGATTTAAACAAACAGAAAAAAGCTCAACGAGAGGAAGAATTAGAAGCTTAAATGAGAATTAAGCAATACATATGATATTCTAAACATGCGAAGTAAATTTTGCATGTTTTTTATTTTATAGTAATTCTCCATATTTATTAGGTATTATCTTCACCAAAATTACTCTCACACAATAAGTAGCGAATAAATATGTTCTTTAATACACACCAGAACTCCTTCTATTGAAATATAAAATCACCCTCATATTATTGCTTAGTGCTTTGGGTATACAAGCCCAAACTACAACAAAATATTCAAATGAATTTTTGAATATCGGGGTTGGTGCGGATGCTTTTGGACAAGCAAATGCTGTAGTAGCCTCTTCTTCCGACGTAAATTCAGGGTATTGGAATCCAGCCGGACTGCTCAATATTGAAGATTATCAGATTTCTGTAATGCACGCTGCTTATTTTGCCAACATTGCCAACTACGATTATCTTGGTGGAGCGATGCCATTGGATGACGGAAAAAGTGCCGTGGGTTTCAGTATGATTAGATTTGGCGTGGATGACATTATGAACACCACTAAATTAATCGATGACCAAGGAATCATTAATTATGACAGAATTAGTCTTTTCTCTGCAGCGGATTATGCTTTTACCTTTTCTTATGCACGTGAACTTCCCGTTGAAGGATTATCTTTTGGAGCCAATGCAAAAGTAATTCGTCGGATAATCGGAAAATTCGCTGATGCTTGGGGATTTGGTTTTGATTTAGGGGTTCAATATCAAACGGAAAGCAACTGGAAATTCGGATTAATGGCGCGAGATATCACCACCACTTATAACACTTGGAACATCAATAAAGAAAAATATCAAGATATTCAAGATGCGGTGCCGGGGCAGAATCAAGAATTACCGGAAACCACGGAAATCACTTTACCAAAATTACAAATCGGTGCGGCCAAAACTTTTGAATTACATCCAGATTGGCACCTAAAAGGTGAAATAGACCTGATTACAAGATTTACACAAACCCATGATATTATTTCTTCTTCCTCGATCAGTATTACTCCGGCAGGAGGTTTTGAATTAGACTATCTAAATATGGTTTTCGTCAGAGGTGGAGTGGGGAATTTCCAAAATGAAGAACAATTTGACGGAAGCAACAGCCTTAGTTTTATGCCGAGCTTAGGCGTTGGATTCCATTATAAAGGAATTCATGTAGATTATGCTTTCACCGATATTGGGGATCAAAGTGTGGCCCTCTACTCCAACGTGTTTTCCCTGACTTTAGATTGGAGTATTTTCCGTTAATTGATTACCTTCACGCGCTTATATATAATATTGTAGACAACTCTTTTTGATGAGAAATTTTTTATATGCTTCACTTTCCGGAGCACTTTTAGCATTAGCTTGGCCCACTTATGGTTTTCCATTGTTGATGTTCTTTGCTTTTGTTCCGCTGTTATATATCGAATTTAATATTCGCACTACAAGACAAAAAAATTCGGGTTGGAAAGTTTTTTTTCTGGCCTACTGGAGTTTTTTCATATGGAATATTATCACCACTTATTGGATTTATTTTTCCACCGAAGTAGGAGGCGTTTTTGCGGTTTTAGTCAACAGTCTTTTAATGACTCTGGTGGTTTTAATTTATCACAAAATTGCAAAACGACTTAATTTTTTAGCCGGCGTGGTTTTCTTGGCCACTCTTTGGATGTCTTTTGAATATTTACACCTGCACTGGGATTTCTCTTGGCCTTGGCTCAATTTAGGGAATGCGTTTTCGGAATATCCGCAATGGATTCAGTGGTATGAATACACCGGTACTTTCGGTGGAACCCTGTGGATCTGGATAACCAATTTGATGATTTTAAAAGCTTTACTGTTATTTAAACAAGAAAACGATCAAAGTATTTTATATCGAGCAGGATTGAGATTGGTATTGTTGATAGGTATTCCGATAGGAGTTTCTTATTATATGTGGAGTTCTTATTCGATGGAAGATGAGTCAACCATAGAAGTATTGATTTTACAACCAAATATTGACCCTTATTCCGAAAAATACAATACGGATGATGAACAAATCGGAAAATTATTAAAACAAATGACCGATGAAAACATCACGCCAAAAACCCAACTGGTCATTGCTCCCGAGACTGTTTTTGCCGATGGTACCGATCGATCTCATTTTGAAAGCTCTCCGGCCTACCAGTATGGTTTACAGATCATTAAAGAATATCCTCAGACTGCTTTTTTAGGCGGGGTTTCCTTTTATGAATTAATTCGCAAACCTGAAAATATAGGAATCCAGACCAATTTTTTAAGACCCGGACTATGGTTTAATGATTACAATTCCGCTTATCTCTTAGCTAATGAACATCATCAGATTTATGATAAATCCAAGTTGGTGGTTGGCGTAGAAACATTTCCATTTCAAAGTGTTTTAAAACCGTTATTAGGAGATATTATGATTGACTTAGGCGGAACGGTTGCCATGAAAACCACACAACCCGATCGGGGCGTATTTGAATTTGACGATAATAATCTCA
>DATGSA010000101.1:0-10021 GCA_035303085.1 Flavobacteriaceae bacterium | reverse complement strand
TCAAATGGAAGGAACCTATGAGATTCATACGGATAGTGCACAAAATATTTATGTGCTGTCTTCAGTAGGGTTATTTGACATTGATGTGGACGGAAATGATAAAGGCGACAATTATGATAATTCCACTTCAAAAATGGATTTTATCTTAGCCAGCTTTACTTGTGAAGGGGATTACCGATGGTCCAAGATTATTGGAGGCGGCGGAAAGGAAAGACCGCCTCATATAGTTATTGATGAGGAAGACAATGTATTTGTGACAGGACAATTTAGAAAATGTCATAACACCAATTATCCCCCTCGAATCGAAAACGATACGATTTTAGATGATTTTACCCAGAGCCAATGTAAAACTCTTTTTATGGCCAAATTCAGTTCGGAAGGAGAAATGCTCTGGTTTAATATGCCGCAAGAGCTCGGGGATCAGACAGATGTGTTGACCAATACTATATCCATGGATCTTCGGGTTGATAACGAAGGCTATATGTATTGGTTTTTGGCCCTTCCTGCGGGCAACCATAGTTATGAAAACGGAGCTTTTGTAAGCGAGGATTTTGCTAATGAGGGAAAAAATAGATTTCATATCTTTAAATACAATCCTCAGGGAGAATTCGTTCAAGCCATTACCCCAAATATAGAGGTCAGTACAAATACCGCTTGGGGAAAAGGATTTAATTTCCACATCAATCCTCACAACAATCATTTTTATTTTTATATATACCGAGTAAAACCCGAAACCCAAACTGTTATTTTCGGTGGTCAACAGGTAGAACATGCTTTTGTCATCGCTTCCTTTGACCAGGAAGGCAATTTTCTTTGGATGGGCGAAGACAACACCACTGAATGGTCTCCCAACGTCTATGACCTGGCCTTTGATGCAGACAACAATATTTATTTAGGAGGCAAATATTCAAGCCATGGAGACTTGTTGGGTTTTACGAGTGAAGAAGGCTTAACCCCTAATTTTATCATGAAAACAGATCCCACTTTTGAAAATCTGATCTGGGCATCTTATTCGCATGGAAATGAAGATTCTCAGATATCTACGGGAACGGCGTTTGAAGATGGTGCTCTTTTAATTAATGATGATGAATTGGTTTTTACTGGCGCCAGTGGTGGAACGGGTTTTACTTGGGCTGGAAAAACTATTGATATTACAGAGCAAATAGCTGGTTTTAATACTCTATTTGCCCGCTTTGACACGGAAACCGGAGATGCCATAGAACTTAATAGTATGGAAAGCAGCCTTCATTATGATGAAGTCGGCACCGCCTTAGCCATAGATGCCGCCGGAGATTACTTGGTGGGTGGGCAATTTGAATACGACCTTTTTGATGACCATGGCAATGTGGTTTATAACGTAGGCGGGCAAACAGATTTCTTTCTTACCAAATACGCCACGCAAGCATGTAATGAACCAGATATGGCGGTGGCGGTGGAAATTCATCAGGAAAACCCCTTTCAAGTCTATCCCAACCCCGTGCAAAATCAATTGTACATCACCAACCTGCAAACCAAAACAACGTTTAGTCTTTACGCGCTCAATGGTCGGTTGATAAGCCACGGTCAACTCCACCCCAATCAAAACAGCATTCCCACAGCATCTTTGAACAACGGGTTGTATTTCTTAAAACTTAAAGATGAAAAAGGAAGGGAGGCAGTGATTAAGGTGGTGAAGGAATAGAAAGAAAAATTATTCACACATTATTAAAATTTTAAAAGATTGGAATGATATGAAAAGGCAGTCGTTTAAGTAAAACAACTGCCTTTTAATGATATGTTTAATCTATTTTATCCTTTATAAACTCCCATATTACTATATTTATCAATCCGATTCTCGATCAATTCTTCAGCGGGAATATTGGATAATTCATTATATAATTTCCCTATTTCTTTTTCTAAGATCTCGAACATTTCGTCTTTATTATGGTGCGCTCCTCCAAGTGGTTCTTGAATAATTCCATCGATTACTTTTAAGCTTTTAGCATCTTTAGCAGTAAGTTTTAAAGCTTCCGCTGCTTCTTCTTTGTGATCCCAACTTCGCCATAAAATAGAGGAACAATTTTCAGGTGAAATCACAGAATACCAAGCGTTTTCCAACATCATCACTTTGTCTCCCAGTCCGATTCCCAAAGCACCACCACTGGCGCCTTCTCCAATTACTACAACAATAACGGGAACTTTAAGGCGACTCATTTCCAGGATGTTTTGGGCAATAGCCTGGCCTTGTCCGCGTTCTTCTGCTTCCAATCCGGGATAAGCTCCGGGCGTATCGATCAACGTTAAAATTGGCAATCCAAACTTTTCGGCTTGTTTCATCAATCTCAAGGCTTTGCGATATCCCTCGGGATTAGCCATTCCAAAATTCCTATATTGTCGTTCTTTGGTATTCCTTCCTTTCTGCTGGCCTATTATCATATAACTCTGACCATCAATTTTACCGATTCCTCCAACCATCGCTCTATCATCCGATACATTTCGATCGCCGTGCAATTCGATAAAAGCTTCACCGCAAATCCCTTTAATATAATCTAAGGTATAAGGACGCTGAGGATGACGAGATAATTGAACTCGTTGCCAAGGAGAAAGGTTTTCATAAAGATCTCTTTTGATATTTTCCAACTTTTTCTCGATTTGTTTACAAGTCTCACTTACATCTATTTCGCTGTCTTCCCCAATTTTACAGGCTTTAGCATATTGCTCCTCCAACTCTTGAATGGGCTTTTCAAAATCTAAATATTCCATTGATTACATGAGTTTAGATAATATTCAATTTACAAAGATATGATAATTCTACCTCAAGAAGGGGAACGAAAATAAAAAAAACCGATAATCTCTTCAAGTTTTACAATAAAAAACATTGTTCTATCCCTGAGCACAAATGAAATTTCACTTTTAGAAAATCATCTTTTAGCTCTTTGCAGCAAGAAAATCGCCAAGATTCCGAATCCGATATTTGGAATCCACACGGCCAACCACGGAGAGAAGCTGGATTGTTCTGCAATGGTACCAAAGACTTTGTCTAAAAACACATAAACAAATGCGATTCCAATTCCGATTGCTAAATTGGCTCCCATTCCTCCACGTCTTTTCATAGCGGAAACCGATACGGCAATGATAGTCAATATAAAAGCGGAAACCGGAACACTCCATCGGCGGTAACTCTCTACTTTATAGCGATTTATATTTCCGGCGCCATGTCTTTTTTGTTCTTCAATAAATTCCTTCAGCTCAAAATAATTGAGGGTTTCAGCCATATAGGAAGCAGGTGCTAAGCTACCGAATTCAAAAGGCAAAACAGTATCCAATTTTGAACCCGACTCGAGTTTATCCTCCTCTTCAGTGATATGTCTTTTTTTATAATTAATTAAAGAATACGTTGAATCTTCCGGTTGAAACTGTAAAGTAGAGGCGGTAAGTTTGAAGACCATTTTGCCCTCATCATTAAATCTTTCTAAAACAAAGTCATTCGCCCTATTGGATTCCGGTCGGAAAAAAGAGGTATAAATATATTCGTGATCGTTGATTTGACGATACACATCTTCGGTCTCTTTGACTTTTTTTGACCTCAGGTATTTATATTTGAATTCATTATATCCTTTACTCGCTTCAGGTGCGAGATAAGAACTCATCAGCAAAGCCACCAGACACACCAGGGTAGCACCAATTATGTAAGGTCGCAAAAATCTCCAAAAAGAAACTCCGGAGCTTAAGAAAGCTATAATCTCAGTGTTCTCGGCGAGTTTCGCGGTAAACCAAATCACCCCTAAAAACAGCAATATCGGAAAGAGCAAATTTGCAAAAAATATCGTGAAGTCTAAATAATAGACCAACACTTCCTGCAGAGGCACTTCTTTATCTCGAATTTTTCCGATTTGTTCTGCCAAATCAACAGTAATGGCAATGGGTATAAACAAGAACATCAACACCGTAAAGGTGGTTAAATATCGCTTGAGAATATACCAATCTAAAATCTTCACTGTTTATAATTTTCGTTCTAACTTTTCAATCATTTGGGTTTTCCAAGATTTAAAATCACCGGTCAGAATACGTCTTCGCGCCTCACGAACCAACCACATATAAAATCCTAAATTATGAATACTGGCAATTTGCCGGCCTAACATTTCATTGACGGTAAATAAATGTCGCAAATAGGCCTTTGAATATTCGGTATCTACCCAGGTATGTCCCATTTCATCAATCGCAGAAAAATCTTCTCGCCATTTAAGGTTTTTGATATTGATGATTCCTTCAGCAGTAAACAACATTCCGTTTCTTCCGTTTCGCGTTGGCATCACACAGTCAAACATATCTACGCCAAGCGAAATATTCTCTAAAATATTGGCCGGAGTTCCGACGCCCATTAAATAACGCGGTTTTTCCTTGGGAAGTATATCGGTCACATAATCAGAAATCTCATAAATATCTTCTGTGGGTTCACCGACAGAAACGCCACCAATAGCATAACCTTCAGTATCTTTTGAACCGATATATTCTGCCGACTGTCGGCGCAAATCTTTATAAACACCTCCCTGCACAATCGGAAATAAAAATTGTTGATGTCCGTATTTGGGCTCGGTTTCTTTTAATCGAGCAATACACCTGTCCAACCAGCGATGCGTGCGATCTGTTGACTTTTTAGCATAGTCATATTCGGCAGGATATGGAATACACTCATCAAAAGCCATAATGATATCGGCGCCGATGGTGCGCTGAATATCCATCACATTTTCCGGCGTAAACAAATGTTTAGAGCCATCGATATGCGATCTAAATTCCACGCCTTTTTCTTTTATCTTTCGGTTGTCAGACAGAGAAAACACTTGAAAACCACCACTATCGGTTAAGATCGGACGATTCCAACTCATAAATTTATGCAATCCTCCCGCAGCTTCCAACACATCGGTTTGTGGACGCAAATAGAGATGATAAGTATTTCCCAGAATAATATCCGGATTGATATCTTCTCTAAGTTCACGTTGGTGTACACCTTTGACATTGCCAATGGTGCCTACCGGCATAAAAATTGGAGTTTCAATAGTGCCGTGACCGGTTGTAAAAGTTCCTGCACGAGCTTTGGTTTCTTGGTCTTCCTTTAAAAGTTCAAACGCCATAATTCATTTTAAAACAGGGCAAAGATAAGGAAAGGTGAGAAATTAAGGCCGATAGAGAAAAGTTTATATCTTTATTAGCTTACCGGTTTTTACTGCTTTATTAGATTTTAATTGATAAAAATAAATCCCTTTAGAAAGAAATCCCATTTGAAGTTGGGCTTGATTTTCTGTTATACTTTTTCGAATCAACTCGACCCCACTTAAATCAAAAATCCGAATCTCGGCCTTACCTTTCAGATTATCCAAATAAACCATTTCTTCTACCGGATTTGGATATATTTTTAAGTTGGAAAACACTGTGTTATCTACAGACAAGGGGGCGACATTTCGATAAAATGTTTGATTTCCATCAGGATTAGTTATTTTTAATTCCTTATAGTTCTCCTCTTCTGTAATTTCATAAGTAACGGTTACATAATCACCCGTCTCCTCCCAAAACATGCGGAACAGCATACAAAAATAATTCAAATTGAGTGAGGTGTCTGTAGCCAAACAGTAAATAAGTCCAATCTGCAATTCTCCTTCATCCATCAAATAAATATCTGACGAGCAAGCATCATCACAAAACTGTAATCCGGAATATACCTCATCGCTGTACTCAGAATGCCAGTTTTCTATAATCGAACCGTAATAATAATCATTATCTGTGGATAAAGATTCATAATCCATCTCTTCATCGTCCAGCAGAATCTTGGAACAATACCAAATTTCTTCGTCCAAAAACTCATCGTGTTGACCAAAGGCAAAAAAAGTTTGTAAAACCAAAATTAAAAATAGATAGGATATGCGCATGTAAAATTTTTTAGGTTGAAGGCTTTCATTTGGGTATCGAGCAATAAATATACGATTTACTTCTCTTCTTTTTTAGTAAACACCTTCAAAATGACAGCAGAATAGTATTTCCAATTCTTATAAATTCAGAATTGATTGGTTTTTAAATTGATAAAAGTCCCTGTCCAATCTTCTCAAATTCAATTTCAGAACGAAAGATGTTTTTACTTTATCGAGATCAATCTGATTGTTTTTTGTTGATTTTGTGATATTTCTAAAAAGTAAACCCCACCCGCCAATCGGTTTGACAGATCAATTGTGTATGTGGGTTGACCTGTGGTAGCACTATAAATTTCCCTTCCCTGCATATTATAAAGCGTCAATCTGGAAGCACCTTGCAAACCTTCTATCACAAATTTCCCGTTAGTAGGATTGGGATATATTTTTAGATTATCTTCATCATATCCATCCAAACCCAATTCAGAAATCAGGACGGATGCCAGTTCACTTTCCGGACAACCTTGTATTTGCTGACTTACATAATAAGTTTGATTTAATTCTACCAAAGTTGAAGACTCCAATTCTTCCAATCCATCCGCATCCGCATACCAGCGTACAATCAAAGGCGAACCTGTCCATTCCATAAAATCGACTTCCAAATCCTCCAATTGCATATCGAGTTGATATTCTTGGGGGGAACTTATCACAGGGGCCAAAACTTCAGGACAGGGAACAAACTTGACAAGAAAATGGGTGCCTTGACTTTGAAATGGGTTTTGGGACAATAAGTGATTGCCACTTCCTGAATTGGTTCTGCCCACAGCATAAATATGGTTAAGTTCATTTATATTTAATGCTTTGTTATAGGGAACGAATTCGTTACCACTACCTCCATAATAACTTCCCCATAACAACTCTTCTCCATTGGTATCCAACTTAGCGATTAAACCATCTGCCGGACCGCCCTGATTTTCTTCTTGAAAACTTCCGGGAGTAGTCAAACCTTCAGTTTGTACAGTTGCTTGATATACATACACATTGTTCCACTGATCCTCAGCAATAGAAGTGGTTGAAGCGGATCCCTGTCCAAAATAACTTCCCCAGACTTGCTGACCGGTCAAAAAATCTATTTTAGCAATAAAACTACTGTTGTTACTGCCGCTTGGATAAGCATCTTGAAAAGTTCCCGAAGTAGCGATCTGTGATGAACTGTTAGTCACCCCGCTTATAAAAAGATTGTTTTTGTACGGCACTTCTATTTTGGTAAATACTTCCTCTCCTGGTCCACCGAAATAGGTACCCCACAATCGGTTACCCATGGCATCAAACTTGCCAATAAAAGCATCACGCGCTCCGCCCAAGGTGGTTTGGTGAACACCTTCGGTGCCGAAATATCCTTGATCATCATTGGTTATACCACTCACATACACATTGTTTTGCTCATCCGTAGCAAGCCCACCCAAAGCGCTAAATTGATAGCCGTTGTTCACCGTTATATCCGGCGCATAATAAGTTGCCCAGATCAGATTCCCTTGCGCTGAAAAACGTGCGAGTATCGGATAAAAAGGAGGTTGACCGCCACTCGTTTCGGAAATTGAAGGGATATTTTCTTTAAAGGCTCCCGGCGTTCCCATATCGGTGCTTCTTGTTTGTCCCCAAACAAACACGTCGCCCTGCACTCCTTTCTTCACATGGTTAATTTTGCTAGTTTGATTCCCTTGATAATAGGTGGCCCATTCCAACTGTCCGCTTGTATCAAACTGAGCAATAAAACTTCCATCCTGCAATGTATAACCGTTGGGAGTCAAATTTTCATATAGTTCTTGCTGATAAGCACCTTCAGTAGTGATATTGGTTGTACTTGTTGTATATCCACTCAACACGATTTTTCCGTTTTTCACATCAATCGAAAAAGAATCCTCATTGCCTTCCCCTCCGAAATAAGAAGCATAGAGCAATTCACCTTCTGACGAAAATTTCACTAAAAACCCGTCCCTACTCCCTCCTCCATAGTTAGATTGATGGGCATCGGGGGTTATCAGTCCGTCAAAATACTGTTGCGCCGAATGGGCACTGATGCTTCCAGTCACCCATAAAGATCCATCATCATCAATAGCTGACTCCTCAATTTCAATATAAGAATCCGCCATGGAAATTTCTCCAAAAAAAGTGCCCCAAGCTCGGGTATAAGCTTCCGTCTCGTTTTGTGCCCACGAAACTGTGCTTGTTATTAAAAAAAGAAAAGCAATACAACAAAATAACTTTCTCATGATCAATAATTTTACATAACATCAAGATTGTTAAATATATAGAAAACAATTCACATTCTAAGGTGGGTTTTTATGGAATTGAAAAATATTCCAACAAACATTTTTGTGAATTGCCCAAAAATCTCGCCTAATGACAATGTGATAAAAAACAGTCTCGAACTTGAAACGTTACTTTTTGAAGTCAAAATCTACTTCAACGCAATTAATTTTTGATTTAAATTAAATCTATTTGATTTTTCCTTTCATTGTTAAAAAAGTTACGGAGGACGAAAAGTGCTTCATTTTAAAACATTTAAAATTTTAGTAGTTTTAAGGATTCAAAAACAAGGTCAACGCTTTACCATCTATCATTATCTTAGAAGTGCATCATAAGAATACGCTCTGATTATTAAAAGATAAGTCGGTTATTCATTTCAAATTCGTTATTTTTGCAAATCAAAATGAAAATCAACATGTCAAACCTCAACAAACTTAAAGATTTAGCGACTCAGGTACGCAGAGATATTGTGCGCCAGACGCATAACGTCAACTCCGGACACCCCGGAGGTTCCTTGGGTTGCACCGAATTTTTTGTAGCTCTTTATCAAGAAGTCATGGATTACAGCACCGACTTTTCGATGGACGGCAAAAACGAAGATTTATTTTTCTTATCCAACGGGCATATTTCGCCCGTTTTTTATAGCGTATTATCGCGAAGCGGATTTTTCCCGGTGGAAGAATTAGCCACTTTTAGAAAAATCGACTCCCGCCTTCAAGGACACCCGACTACGCACGAAGGTTTACCCGGAGTTCGGGTAGCTTCAGGCTCTTTGGGACAAGGATTATCTGTCGGAATCGGAGCCGCACAAACCAAAAAGCTCAACAAAGATGACAAGTTGGTTTATGTGCTTCAAGGCGACGGTGAACTTCAAGAAGGTCAAAACTGGGAAGCTATTATGTATGCGGCAGGAAATAAAGTAGATAATCTAATCACCACGATAGATTACAACAAAAAACAAATCGATGGATCTACAGACAGTGTCCTTCCTTTAGGAAATTTAAGAGCGAAATTTGAAGCTTTTGGCTGGGAAGTCCTCGATATTGAAGAAGGAAATGATTTAGAAGCTGTGCTCAACGGACTCGATAAAGCCAAATCCCTCACCGGGAAAGGAAAACCTGTTTGCATTTTACTGCATACAGAAATGGGGAACGGCGTTGACTTTATGATGGGCACACACGCTTGGCACGGAAAAGCGCCAAATGATGAACAACTGGCTGATGCTTTATCGCAAAATCCGGAAACTTTAGGAGATTATCCACTTTAAATTTTAAAAAGATATAGGCTTCGATTAAGTTCAGCCTGCAAAATATTTTAACTAATGAAATATACAAATTCAGGAAATATAGATACAAGATCAGGTTTTGGAGCCGGACTGACCGAATTGGGAAAAACCAATGAAAATGTAGTCGCGCTCTGTGCCGACTTGACCGGATCTTTAAAGATGGATGAGTTTAAAGAGAATCATCCGGAAAGATTTTTTCAGGTAGGGGTTGCCGAAGCCAATATGATGGGCATGGCAGCGGGAATGACCATAGGTGGTAAAATTCCTTTCACGGGAACTTTCGCTAACTTTTCTACCGGAAGAGTTTACGATCAAATTCGTCAGAGTATTGCCTACTCCGGAAAAAATGTGAAAATTTGTGCTTCTCACGCCGGATTAACGCTGGGAGAAGATGGCGCTACGCATCAAATCTTAGAAGATATCGGTTTGATGAAAATGCTGCCGGGAATGACTGTGATCAACCCGTGTGATTTCAACCAAACCAAAGCAGCTACCTTAGCGATTGCCGAGCACGAAGGTCCGGTTTACCTGCGATTTGGTCGGCCAA
>DATGSA010000100.1:0-6227 GCA_035303085.1 Flavobacteriaceae bacterium | reverse complement strand
ATTATAATTTTAGGAACTACAAAAGGTGAAAGAATGTATGGTATACAATTATTAAGAAAAAAAATATAAAAAAATGAAAAGAAAAATAAATCTCTATTGGTATAAGCACAAAGAAGGACATGGAAACTTCGGTGATGAATTGAATCCCTATATTGTGGAAAAGTTGACAGGAAAAAAAGTCAAGTATATCAATATAAATTACTTTGGTTTACCTGTTGTTATTTTTTTGAAAACCTTAACTTACCAGTTATTAAAAACAGGTCTATCATTTTTTGATTATTTAGAAAACTTATACTTTTATTTTATTCGAAGACCAAAAGTATTAGTAGGAATTGGTAGTGTTTTACAGTCTGTGAAGACCAACAACTGTATTGTCTGGGGTGCTGGTATTATTGAAAGCTCAGCTACTTTTGGTGAAGCAGATTTTAGAGCAGTTCGTGGCAAAAAAACGCAGCAACGTTTGAGAGAATTAGGTTATAAAGTTCCAGAAGCGATTGGAGACCCAGCCATTCTATTGCCTCTTTTATACCAACCTAAGGTTAAGAAGAAATATAAAATGGGAATAATCCCTCATTTTATTCATTTCCAAGAAATGAAGACTTTAGCCACTGATGAAATATTGGTGATAAACTTGCTGGAGCCAATCGAGAAAGTGATAGATCAAATCAACTCCTGCGAGTTTACCTTTTCAAGCTCATTGCATGGTATCATTGTATCACACGCTTATGGAGTGAAATCAGTATGGATTACAAATGAATTAAATAAATTATCAGGCGATGATATCAAATTTGCAGATTATTTCTCCTCAGTAAATATTGTACCGTACAAACCCTTGAATATGGACTTAATTTCAAAACATTTTGAAGAAAACTTAAAATTACTTCAAGTTATAAATGAAAGCTCAATTCTTCCAGTTCAATCTTCACTAAACAAAATCCAAAAAGATTTGATTAAATCCTTTCCATTTGAAACTTTTTTTTATTTAAAATGAAGAAATATTATATATACATATATTTACTTATAAGGAACATTTATTTAAATTGTTTTTTAAAAAAACCATTTATTTTGTCAAATGAAAAAACAATAAGTGAAATCATTAATAACAAAAAAAGTTTCGCACGTTTTGGTGATGGAGAATTTAGAATGTTATTAGACCAAAATGAAAAAATTGGATTTCAAGATAAAAACTATGAATTGACCAATCGTTTAAGAGAGGTATTAAATTCTTCTTCTGAAAAGTTATTGATTGGCCTTACTAATACATTTCAATATAATTTTAATTTCACTTTAGATTCACAGATATTTTGGTTAGGATTTAATGCAGTTTACGGAAAAAAAATATTACAAAAGATAAAAAAAGACAAAATATACGGTGATTCTTTAATCACTCGGTTTTATATGCCTTTTCGAGATAAAACACAAACTCATATAAAAGTATTGAATTTAAAAAAAATATGGGATGGCAAAGAGTTATTGATCATTGAAGGCGAAAACACTAAGCTGGGAGTAGGCAATGATTTATTTGCAAATTCAAAGTCTATAAATAGATTAATTTGTCCTTCAAAAAATGCCTTTAATGTATATGATCAGATTGTTCAACAAGCGACATATTATGGTAAAGACAAAATGATATTAATAGCATTAGGTCCGACAGCTACTATTTTAGCTCACGATTTGGCCCATAGAGGCTTATGGGCGATAGACATTGGTCATGTAGATGTTGAATATATGTGGTTTTTAAAACAATGTTTGAAAAAATCAAGCATTGAAGGGAAATCAGTTAATGAAGTGGTAGATAGAGAACGAAAAGATGATAGTAAAATAGAATGGTCTAATCAATCAGAATACAATCAATCTATAATCAATAAAATTAGCGGATGAAAAAAAGAATTTTAAATTACTTAGCAAAGTATATAGCAAAGTTTTATTGGGGGTATTTGAAAAAAGAAATAGACTCATACATTATAAACATACAGGCTTCAAACTTTGAGAGTTTTGGGCAGAATATAAAATTTAAAGGAAGTGTCACAATCTTTCATCCTGAAAATATTTCCATTGCAGATAATGTACAAATCGGAGAAAATATTTATTATCTCATAGATTATTAAAAAAATATAAAAAAGCATTTATAAATGATTTAAAAGAAAGCGATGGTCGTGGTAAATATCTTTCTCATTTATTAAAATACAATCTATATTTTATTTTTGTTTTTATTTTAAATCTAAAAAATGAAAAAACTAAGCATCCTCATAGCCGCCTATAACGTAGAAACATTTATTGAAAAATGTGTTCTGTCTTGTTACGATGACAGTTTATCTGATTTATATGAAATTATTGTTGTGAATGATGGTTCGACAGATAGTACTGCAAATGCATTGGATAAATTAAAAAATTCAGTCAAAAATCTTCATGTTATTTATCAAGAAAACTCTGGTTTGGGAACAGCAAGAAATACTGGAATTAAAAATGCAAAAGGTGAGTATTTGTGGATGATTGATGGGGATGATTACGCATCTAACAATGCTGTAAAAATAATACTTGACAAGATATCAAGCAAAGAAGATATATATGGATTTAATTTCAATATAATCACTGAAAATAACAAAGTGATAAAAAAATACAAATCAAATTTTATAAAAGAAAAACAAACAGCTTCTGAATATTATTTAAATCATTACGAAGACAGCTATACTTTTCAATATATTTTCAAGAAAAATCTTTTTATAGATAATGATATTTTTTTTCAATCAAGAATCAATATGCAGGATTCGGAAATTCTCCCAAAGTTAATATATAGAGCAAACAATTTAATTTATACTGATGAATGTATTTATAATTACGTTCAACATGAAAATTCATTTACAAATACAGCCAATACTGAAAAAAGATTGAATTATTTCCGATCAATCATATCAGTAGATAATTCGTTAAAAGAGTTTGGACAACAAATAATAGAGAAGGACCGTGTTTTATATAATGGGATTCAAGAAAAAAGAAAAAGTCTGCATCGAGTTGTTCTTCATCATTTGATTTTCTTTTCATATTCAAAAGCTGGATTGATTAAAATTATAAATTATCTAAAAGAAAATAAATTTTACCCTCTTAAGCATAATGCAAAGGGAAAATTTTTATGGATAAAATATGGTTTAAATAATTTCCCAGTATTTACTAAGAAAGTGATTGATTATTATTTAAAACAATAAACTATATGACCCTCCTCTACATCACAAACGGCATCAACGGCTCGGGCGGATTGGAAAGAGTGCTTTCGATCAAAGCTTCTTTATTGGCAGATGAATATGACTATGAAGTGCATATCATGGTTTTGAATGATACACATCTCAACCCTTTTTATGAATTCTCTTCCAACATAAAATTTCATTCCATCAAAGTGGGTGGAAATCCATTCAATTATTTCAAATCTTATAAAAATTCCATTCAAAGTTTAGTTCAACAATTAGAACCTGATATTATTTCTGTTTGTGACGATGGACTCAAAGGATTTTTTCTTCCAAACATTATAAAAACTCCTGCTAAATGGATCTATGAAAGACACGTTTCTAAATTAATAGAAGCAAACGATAACCATAGTTTTATGAAAAAACTGTTAATTCGTTTCAAATGGTTCTTAATGGAATTTCTTGGTAAAAAGTTCGATAGGTTTATAGTTCTAACTGAAAAAAACAAAAATGAATGGAAAAGTCTAAAAAATATGCAGGTGATTGTAAATCCATTATCATTTGTTTCAGACTCAGTTTCTAAATTAAATAATAAAATAGTTATTTGTGTCGGGAAGATATCTTATCAAAAAGGACAAGATATTCTAATCAAAGCTTGGGAGATTATTCATAAAAATCATCCTGATTGGGAGCTACATCTGTATGGGAAAGAGAATTTAGATTTTTTAGATACCAATAATTTAAAAAATAATGTGCATTTCTTTCCTCCAGTAAAAGATATAGAAAACAAATATTTAGAATCATCAATCTATGTGATGTCTTCCAGATTCGAAGGCTTTGGAATGGTGTTGATTGAAGCTATGGAATTCGGTTTGCCTTGTGTGTCTTTTGATTGTGATTATGGACCTTCAGATATTATAACCGATGGAGTTGATGGGTATTTGGTAGAAAAAGAAAATTATAAAGAATTAGCTCGACAAATAAATTCTTTGATTGAAAACAAAGAACTAAGAAAAACCATGGGAGAACATGCCAAAAAAAATGTCAAACGTTTTTCTCCTGACAATATCGTTCGACTATGGGATGAATTGTTTAAAAGCTTAATTAACAGATGAGTAAAAAGAAGATTTTTATAACTACACATACTTTAAGATTAGGCGGAGTAGAAAGGAGTTTGATAGGTTTATTGAACACGATTGATTATAATCGATTTGAAGTAGATTTATTTCTCTTTCTTCATGATGGCGAAATGATGCCTTACATTCCTAAGGAAGTGAATTTATTGCCCGAAAACAAAACTTATGCGGGCTTGATTTCATCGGTCAAAGAAAATCTCAAATGGGGAAATTTGAATTTATTATTTGCCAAACAAAAGGCTAAATCCCAAGCCAAAAAGTTCATCAAAGAAAATAATATTCAAGCGCAGAATTTGGTGTATGACAATTATTTACAAAAATACAGTTTGAAACATTTACCAACAATTACTGATCAAACCTATGATTTGGCGATTAGTTTTTTAACACCTCATTATGTTACAGCTCATAAGGTAAATGCGCGTAAGAAAATCGCTTGGATACATACAGACTATTCTTTTTTTGAATTTGACAAATCAGCAGAAATTGAAATGTGGGATTCCTATGATTACATTGCTTCGATTTCAGAGGATTGTACCCAGGGTTTTATCAAACAATTTCCTGAATTATCATCGAAAATAATATTGATAGAAAATGTATTGGATACGAAATTCTTGAAATCTAAAGCAAATGCTTTTTCAGTTGAAGATGAAATGCCAACTTTAATTGGTGAATTTAAACTCTTATCCGTAGGTAGATTTTCCCATCAAAAAAACTTTGACAATGTAGCTGAAATATGTAAGTATTTATTAAACAGTGGGTTGCAACTCAAATGGTATTTGATTGGTTATGGTGGAGAAGAACCAAAAATCAGAGCGAGCATTCAAGAACATGGCATGGAAGAGCATGTCATCATCTTAGGGAAAAAAGACAATCCTTATCCATACATGAAAGCATGTGATGTGTATTTACAGCCCTCGCGTTTTGAAGGCAAGGCAGTAACGGTAAGAGAGGCACAAGCATTGGGCAAACCAGTCATCATTACCAACTTTGCAACTTCCAATAGTCAATTAGAAAATGGAATAGATGGTGTCATAGTGCCTTTGGAAAATCAAGCTTGTGCAAATGGTATCAAAAATGTATTGGAAAATGAACAACTTAGAAAAAAATTGAGCGAAAATTGCAAGCTAAGGGATTATAGCAACCAATCCGAAATCAATAAGTTATATGCTTTAATTGAATAATACCAACTGTAGTATGACTGAACAAATTTATATACATTTGTCCCATGTTTGATTGGATTCCACTACCGTTCTATACACCCATTTACTACCATGTTTTATTATTGGTCAATGTTTTTGTATTCATACACACATTGCGTTACAAAATTGACGAACGTGCCAACCTAAAAGTCATGCAAATTACTGGAGTTTTTGTATTTGCATTCGTGCTTTTGTATATGGGACTAAGACCTATACATGGGGTGTTTGTAGATATGAAAACTTATGAGAAAAGATTTATTAGTTACGCCAAAGGAAATCCCATCACATCTACAAAAGATTTATTATTCCATTCTTTCATGTTTACTTCTTCTAAAATCATGTCTGCTCAGAGTTTCTTTTTTGTCTGTGCTACACTCTATATTGTGCCTTGCTATATCATCGCTAAGAAATGGTTCCAAAAATATTGGTTTTATGCTTTTCTGATGATGATTGGCTCGTTTTCATTTTGGGCATATGGTGTAAATGGAATTAGAAACGGTATAGCAACTGCCTTTTTTCTGATGGCATTGGCGTCCAATAAAAGACTCATTCAAATGCTATGGTTGTTTTTGGCGGTGAATTTTCACACGTCCATGTTGTTACCCACAGCTGCACTTATCGCAACTTGGTTTTACAACCAACCCAAAGGCTTTTATTATTTCTGGTTGTTGAGCATACCGCTTTCATTGATGTTCCCTGGATTTTGGGAAAGT
>DATGSA010000099.1:0-6471 GCA_035303085.1 Flavobacteriaceae bacterium | reverse complement strand
CCGGAGGATATCAAAAAGAAATTGACGGCTCATACTAAAATGGATATAAAGGGAGTCGCTTGGTTGGCTTTGGGGATTTTGGCGAGTATGTTTGCGGCTACCTATCTCGGAGATAAAGGATCCAAAGCGCTTTCTTTTATTTTTATAGGGTTGGTTTTGGTTGCAGCCATCGGATTGATTGGATTTTTTAAACATATCAAACTTGTGAAAAATCCATTTATCTTTCCTAAATTCATTTGTGGTAAAGGTTTTGGAGCAGTCAATTTCTTAAATATCTTTTATGGGGGAACTACCCAAGGTGTCATCGCTTTATTGCCGCTGTATGCCGCCCATCGATATGGTTTAAATGCGCTGGATTCAGGAACTTTGCTTATCGCTCAAGGTTCTGCCTCTGTGATTTTATCGATATTGACTACTATCTTTTTAAGAAGGACAGGTTATAAAATTCCGTTATATATCGGTTGCAGTATAATTTTATCGGGCGTGGCTTTATTGGCTTTCCAACCTTTGTGGGGAATCTCTCCTTATTATTGGTTAGCCATAGGGGCATTTCTCATCGGAATTGGCATGGGTATTATCAGTCCGCCGGCGAGAAATGCAGGTTTGCAATTAGCGCCGGAGGAATCTGCCACCATTGCTGCCCTAAGATCTTTGTGTTTACAACTCGGCTCGATTATCAGTATCGCAGTTTTTACCGCCATCATTGCAGGGACTGAATTAGCTGGGGAAGCACAAGCTTCAGTTTATCTTGTGGTTGCAATTGTTTTCTTGATTTTCTTACCGGTAATTTCAAAAGTACCCGAGCACAAAGGTTCTTGGTAGATTATTTTGATTAATTTTACGACCGGACTGTTTAAATCCACAAAAAAATGTCTGAAATCATCCAAGATCGAAAAGTATTTTCTTTATACCAAGTAACCAGAAGTATACAGAAAACCTTGAACAAGCGTTATTCCAGTGCTTTCTGGGTGAAGGCTGAACTCAATAAATTAAATTATTACCAACATTCCGGTCACTGTTATCCCGAACTCGTGGAGAAAAAAAAGGGAAAGATTATTACCCAAATTCGTTCGGTTTTGTGGAAACGAGATTTTATCCGAATCAACGAAGCTTTCAAAAAAACTGTTCACGAACCCTTAAAAGACGGAATTAAAATCTTGTTTTTGGCGAAGATAAACTTTCATCCCCAATATGGATTGTCGCTTCATATATTGAATATCGATCCGGGGTTTACCTTAGGAGATCTGGAAAAAGAAAAGCAAGAAACCCTTAAAAAACTGAGAAAGGAAGGTGTTTTCGACAACAACAAAAAACTTCAACTTCCCTTGCTTCCTCAAAGAATTGCCGTGATTTCAGTACAAACCAGTAAAGGATATGCAGATTATCTCAATGTTTTTGAAGAGGCGGAAAACAAGTGGGGCTATAAGTTTTTTAATATGCTGTTTCCTTCTTTATTGCAAGGTGACAATGCGGTAAACTCCTTAATCAAGCAACTGAATAGAATTAAAAAAGTAAGTCGTCATTTTGATGTGGTGGTGATTGTCAGAGGGGGAGGAGGCGATATCGGACTCTCTTGTTACAATAATTATTTATTAGCAAAGGAAATCGCTTTGTTTCCTATTCCTGTGATAACCGGTATAGGTCACGCTACGAATGAAACAGCAGCTGAAATGATTGCACATAAAAATGCGATTACCCCGACAAAATTGGCGGAGATTATCATTCAGAAATTTCACAATTTCGCCTTGCCGGTAGAAGAAGGACGGAAAATAATTGTTGAGAAGGCACAATCCCTTTTGTCGGAACAAAAGATAAACCTCCAAACAGAAGTAAGACATTTTAAATCGGGAACTAAATATTTGCTTTCTAAGAATCGAAATATACTAAGAGAAATATCCAATACTATGTCGTGGAATTTTCAAGCTACCTTTAAACAAGAAAGAGAAAGACTGGAAACCTATCAAATAAAAATAGGAGCAGAGACCAAATATTTGCTTAGAGATAATTCGGAAGAACTGAACAGAATCGGTTATCAACTCAAAAGAGATATGCAACAACAATTGAATAAACATCATTTATCTTTGGATTATCAATTGAGAAATTTGAGATTGGGAACAGGTAGATTTACAAAAACCAGTGAAAAAGAATTGTCAAACCTCGAGAAAAACATCGCTTTAATACATCCCGAAAATGTGTTGAAACGCGGATATAGTATAACTTTATACGAAGGAAAATCCGTGACGGACATTGAAGCAATCGATGAAGGAGAAGAGCTGAAGACTTTGTTATATAAAGGAGAAGTAATCAGTGTGGTAAAATCAAAATCAAAATCAAATGAAAGAGAAAATTAATTATACGGAAGCTTTTGAAGAGTTACAAAATATTGTTTCGGAGATAGAACAAGGAGAAATTTCTGTTGACGAACTTTCCGAAAAGGTGAAACGAGCAGCACAGCTTATTAAAATCTGTAAAACTAAGCTCTCTACCACAGAGGAGAATGTGGCTGAAATTCTCAAAGAATTGGAAAACACTGAAGATACTGATAATGAACCCAACTTTGAATACTAAAACCCGCGTTGTCGTTTCGCTTCGAAAATCAAAATCCCCGCAGAAACCGATACATTCATCGAATCGATTTTTCCCTGCATCGGTATGATGATATTTTGATCGGAATTATCCAACCATTCTTTTGTTAAACCATCGGCTTCAGTACCGACGACAATTGCCGTAGCCTGCGTATAATCAAGATTGGTATAAATTGCTGAAGCTTGTAAAGCCGCACAGTAGATTGCAATTTTTTTCTTTTTTAAAAACTTGATTATTTCCGAAGACGAACCCACTGCAATTTGGTTGGTAAACACACATCCTACGCTGGATCGAATGATGTTGGGATTATACATATCGGTTAAAGGATTAGCGATAAAAACAGCATCTACGCCGGCAGCATCGGCCGTTCGCAACAAAGCACCAATATTACCTGGTTTTTCAGGAGCTTCGGCAACTAAGACCAATGGATAATCGGTTTTAAACTCGACGGATTCCAAATCGTGATTCTTCTGTTTTCCTACGGCTAAAAATCCTTCCGTAGAACTGCGATAAGCTATTTTTTTATAAACCTGTGGAGAAACCTCGGTGATGTCTGTAATTTGATTGGCCAAAAACTGCAACTGTTCATCAAGAATAAGTTCTGGACAAAAATATAGTTCAGTTAATTGATAACCAGATTCTAAAGCTAAATTGATCTCCCGAAAACCTTCCACCACAAATAAACCTTCCCGGCGCCGATTTCTTGATTTTTCTTGAAGTTGCACCAAGTTTTTGATCGTTTTATTACTGGTGCTGGAAATCTCTTTATACATCACATAAATTTATAAGTTGAAAAATAATAATATTTTTGAAAGTAGAAGGAGGGATGACGTCAAATAAAAATTTTTGACTTAAAGCGCTTGCTCTCCTTGATAATAATTGACCAATAATCCCACAACGTAATGATAACTCTGCATTCCTTCCGGTTGCTGATTCACCTTTAAATAATTGCCATAGAATAATTTAAAAAAAGGCTCTAATGGATTTTCATATTTTTCCCAGAAATCATAGGACTCTTGATAATTCTTACGCACTCCCGAATTAATTTTCTCGACTAATCGTTTTGCATCTTTCGGATTATGTCGAGCAACATCAGCTATGCAATATTGCAAGGCAAAAGTATATCCGGCATAACTGAAATAAGGATTGGGATGATTTATCGTAGCCAAAGCAGCCATAAAATTAGCCTCATTCTCTTTGGCATACCCAATTTGATGTGCCATTTCATGCGTAATTAAAGTTGGGAATTTAAATCGTGGTAATTTATAATTGATCTGAGCTTCATTGGTCAGCGGATTCAAATACCCGCTAAATCCCATATAAGTCAGCGGATAACTCAAAAGTGACTTTTTAACACTGCTGAAGTTATAGTTTAAGTAAGGATGCTTATCATCCACTAAATCATAACCTTGAACTGATAACTTCTTCATTTCTTGAAAAGAAAAACTAAAATTCACAGGCTGAGATTGATCCTCGGTTAAATGTTCTTGCAGCGCATTTGATTTATGAATAAGCGTTTTGGTGAGAGAAAGTAATTCTTCATATTCATATTCTTGTTGCAAGCTTAAACTTTGATGTAAGGGCAGACGATAATAGTTTATGCCCCACAAAACATGGAAGCAAAAATAGAGGATGGAAAGAGCTGCAATCAGTTTTAATCCCCATTGCTGTGGATGTTTAAACCCGGTCTTAATTCTACGCAATAACCAATAAATGATAGCAACCCCGAAGAAAACATATAATAGATCTCCAATGGAGAAAGGAATGGATCCGAATAAAAATCTTTCGACTTCAGCTATTTTTTGAAAGAGCGACTGACTGTAATATTTCTCCACCCATTCCGGATAATTAGCCAAAAGCTGAATCCCTATTATTTGTAAGGGCAAAAAAGCGGCAATTATAAGTTGAGTTTTTTTCTTCACCTTCCAAAAATACAATGATTTGAGATATTTCAAATTGAATACATTAAAATTATCCTTGCTTTACATTGAACAAACCATATTATAGTAAAGGTTTATGTGATATTGTATAAATAACTGTATTTTAATATATTAAGCATATATCATAGAATTTATCTATGATTGTAAAACCTCCAAATAATACAAAATAAATTTTTTAAACGGTCTTGAAGTTTTTATGGATTGCAAAAATCAATTAAATTTGAGAAGAAATAATTGAGCATGGAATTTGAATCATACAGGGATTACTTGCAATTAGAAAAACAGTATTCTTCTCATACCTTAAAAGCATATTTGGACGACCTGAAAAGTTTTTCGGAATTTGTATCCAAAAAATTTGAAGAAAAAGAAATCGATTCGGCCAATTATAGTATGATCAGATCTTGGATTGTACATTTAGTCGATCAAGGAATTTCCAATCGGTCGGTAAATAGAAAAATCTCATCTCTTCAAGCCTATTACAATTACTTATTAAAGACGCTTCAAATAGAGGTTTCTCCTTTAGTAAAGCACAGATCTTTAAAGACGGCTAAAAAGATACAGGTTCCTTTTTCTAAGAAAGAAGTCGAACGTGCGAGGGAGTTATCTCCTGCGGAAGGTTTTGAAGGAGTAAGAAACGAACTAATTGTAACCCTGTTTTATGCTACCGGAATTCGAAGAGCAGAGTTGATTTCAATTAGACAAAATGATATACAAGTCGAACGAGGTGAGTTGAAGGTAAGAGGAAAGGGAAAAAAGGAAAGGATAATACCGCTGCTGCCTGTTGTATTGGAATCACTTCAGAGTTATTTGGAGGAGCGGAATAAACTAAAAGATATCAAAGACGATGAGTTTTTGTTGTTGACTAAAAAAGGTGTAAAGATATATGAGATGTTGGTTTATCGGGTGATTAAAGATTATTTTGAGAAAGCCTCCACTAAAACAGAAATAAGCCCACATATATTAAGACATACTTTTGCTACACATTTATTGAATGAAGGAGCGGATATTAATTCTATTAAATCGCTGTTGGGTCACGAAAGTTTATCAACTACACAGATCTACACTCATAATGATATTAAGGTATTAAAGGAAGTACACGCGAAATCCCATCCGCGAAGCAATAATTTTAAAAAATAATTCCGAAATACGCCCCTGGTAATCAGCAAGTTATGCGTGGTGTGTAAAAAACATGAAAAATAAATAGAAAAATGTTTTGGCGGTGTTGTAAACAAGTATATATTTGCATTCCAGAAAAAACGAGGTAACGCTTTGTTTTGTGTAATAAAGTAGAGTTGCCGACATAGCTCAGTTGGCTAGAGCAGCTGATTTGTAATCAGCAGGTCGTGGGTTCGAGTCCCTCTGTCGGCTCTGTTTTGTTTGAAGGACTTTGAAATATTTTTCGGGAGGATACTCAAGCGGCCAACGAGGACAGACTGTAAATCTGTTGTCTTTCGACTTCGCAGGTTCGAATCCTGCTCCTCCCACATTTTCTTGAAAAAAGAAAGTAGAAAAATCAAGTTACCATTTGAGGTTTGCAATAATTTGTTTATTTTTGCAGACTAAAATAAATGCGGGAGTAGCTCAGTTGGTAGAGCGTCAGCCTTCCAAGCTGAATGTCGCCGGTTCGAGCCCGGTCTTCCGCTCTGATAGAGAGCGAATAGCTTTCGTTTTGAGGCTTGGGCAAACAGGCCTGTCGATTTATAAAGATAAGCCGACGTAGCTCAGGGGTAGAGCGCTTCCTTGGTAAGGAAGAGGTCGCGAGTTCAATTCTCGCCGTTGGCTCTACAATAGGAAAGCTTTTAGCTTTAAATAACAACTGGTTCACGAACCGAGTTGTTTGTTTTATTGTAAAGGATTAACACTAATTATATAACTAAGATTAAATAAGTAGAAATTATGGCAAAGGAAACTTTTGATCGTTCCAAACCGCACTTAAACATAGGTA
>DATGSA010000098.1:0-3714 GCA_035303085.1 Flavobacteriaceae bacterium | reverse complement strand
CAATCAGAGGAGTTCCATTTGAAATATTGATTGTTCCTCCGGTATTTACTCCACCGGTGCGGTTATATCTCAAAATGCTGTTGGTCAATGTGAAATCCGGAGTAATCACACGAATTCCTCCCCCGTTTTTGATGCTGGTATAATCAACATAACCCGGCTTTTCACCTTGCAAACGAAAACCGTCATAAGAGGCTATACTATCTGTTGCATTGATGTAAACCATATTATCTTCTTCTCCCAGACTTAACCAAGTTCCATCAAACCTGACCAGTACTTCCTCATCTAAATTGACTCGATCTCCCGCTAAAAACGTCAATGTGTCGTTTTCAGACACTAAAAATTCTTGTTTAATACTGTAGATGCCGTCAGAAAACTCTACGGTTTCCGGACTCTCTTGCATCAAATCTTCCAGCGTCCAGTTTACGCCTGAATTCGGCGTAGTATATTCCTGCGCCGAAATACTAAATCCCACAAAAAGGGAAAAAATTAAAATAATGTTTTTCATAATTACAAAGTTTAAGGGTTAATCCGCAAAATTAAGTCCTTATTTTTTAAATAGCTAAAAATACACTGAAATCTTATGTGAGTGGTGAAGGGTGAAGTGTGAACTGTGGAGTGAACTTTCTTAAATAAGGTTGAAGGTTTTCGGTTAATAATTCACTCCAACAAAATAAATTTAGGTTTTGTGGCATTTTGTTGAAATGGCTGTAACACTTCCATAGAAAAATGTAGGAATCAAGCAGAAAGCAAAAGCCGGTAATTCCCGACTTTGCTGTCCTCACACCGACCAACATCCCGTTAACCAACCCTTCAAGGGTTTCAAGCCCCTTGAAGGGTTTTTGCGCCATTTTTTTCAGGAAAATTTATTCGTGTATTTGTGGCAAAATCACCCATCCATAACAAGAGATTTTAACATAATTACAAAAAGGTTTAAGCGACAATCAACAATATTGAATTATTCTATTATTTTCGCATAAACTACTTTAAAGAAAACAATACCTTCGCAAAAATTAATATCATGGGTATAATCCGATTAAATAATATCCGTTGTTATGCTTATCACGGTTGTATGACTGAAGAAGCCAAAATTGGCAGTGACTATCGTGTTGATTTATGGGTGAGAGCAGATTTTACCGAAGCTGCAAAAACCGACAAACTAAATGACACCATCGATTATGTAAAACTCAATAAATTGGTCAAAACCCAAATGACTGAACGATCAAATTTGTTGGAACAAGTTGTTCAGCGTATGATCGATCAAGTTTTGCAAGAATTCCCAACGGTCATGGAAGTCGGCGTGGCATTATCAAAAATAAATCCCCCCTTGGGTGGTGATGTGGAAAGTGTGACGGTAGAATTAACAAAAGCAAGATAGATTTGGTTTAAAACATCAAAAGCGTTATCTTTGCACCCCAATATTTTAAGGTACCGTGGCCGAGGGGCTAGGCAGTGGTCTGCAAAACCATCGACAGCGGTTCGAATCCGCTCGGTACCTCTTCTAAACCTCTGATTTTCAGGGGTTTTATTTTTTTGGTTAAGGTGAAAGCGTGCAGAAGTTTGAACATTTTTAAAAGCAGGTGATTTTTGCAAGCAGAATTTCTTAACCTTAAATTTCTCATCAACAAACCTTACCCCTATTATTAGCAAAAAACCTGTTGCTCTTTTACGTAAAACCGCGCAATTGACACAAAAACCTTTTTTCTCCTAAACAATATCTTTTCATTACTTTTCAAGCAACTTCAAACTTATTCCAAAGAGTGATTTTTATCATTTTAGCAATGATAGAGCTTTTTTACATTTGTCGAAATTACGCTAAAAAACACAAATAATGATAGAAACCACCTTTCCAACAGACATTGAAATTGCACAGCAAGCCGACATCAGACCGATTTCAGACATAGCAGCAAGCTTGGGAATTCCAGAAAAAATCATTGAACCTTATGGACATTACAAAGCAAAGCTTCCCTTAGATTTAATAAATCCAGAAGCGATCAAAAAAAGCAATTTGATTTTGGTTACTTCTATTAACCCTACTCCTGCTGGAGAAGGTAAAACCACGGTGAGTATTGGATTGGTAGATGCATTGAAACGAATTGGAGAAAAATCTATTGCCGTTTTACGCGAACCTTCTTTAGGACCAGTTTTTGGTATTAAAGGCGGAGCTGCGGGCGGTGGTTATTCTCAAGCGATTCCAATGGAGGACATCAACTTGCATTTCACCGGCGATTTTCACGCCATTGAAGCGGCTAACAATTTATTGGCTGCGGCAATTGATAATAATTTACAGCATAAAAAGCGTTCCTTAAATATCGATCCAAGAAATATCCGATGGAAACGCACCATGGATATGAATGACCGCAGTCTAAGACAAATTTTAGTTGGCTTAGGCGGTAAAGCTAATGGTATCCCCCGAGAAACCGGTTTTGATATAACGGCTGCTTCCGAAATTATGGCTATTCTCTGTTTAGCAGAAAATTTCACAGACCTCAAAAAGCGGTTAGGAGAAATTTATATCGGTGATAATATGGATGGTGAGCCGGTTTTCGCCAGAGATTTAAAAGTTACCGGGGCGATGGCTATTTTATTAAAAGATGCCATTAAACCCAATTTAGTACAAACTTTAGAAGGAACTCCAGTTTTATTACACGGCGGACCTTTTGCGAGTATCGCACAAGGAACAAACTCTGTAGTTGCAACAAAAACGGGGATGTCTTTAGCTGATTATGTGGTGACTGAAGCAGGATTTGGAGCGGATTTAGGAGCGGAAAAATTCTTCAATATTAAATGTAGGTCTGCCGAATTAGAACCTGCAGTTGGCGTTATTGTTGTTACCGTTCGTGCGCTAAGACATCACGGTGGGGCTAATAAAGATGCCTATAATACTCCTGATTTAGAAAAAGTGAAAGCTGGATTTGAAAATGTGGCCAAACACATTGAAAACATGAAGAGATTCGGTGTATCGCCGATAGTAGCCATCAATAGCTTTTCCTCTGATTCTTATGAAGAAACTGAATTTATTATTGAAGCGTGCAATGCGATGGGAATTGAAGCCGTAAGAGCGAATGGCTTTACAGAAGGTGGTGCCGGAAGTGAAATGTTGGCTCACGCGGTGATACGAACAATTGACAATAAACAATCTACATTTAAATTGCTCTATGATTTAGAGCAATCTATCGAGGATAAAATCAAAGCAGTAGCAACCGAGATTTATGGTGCTGCAGAAGTCAATTATACTGCTAAAGCAAAGCGACAATTGCGAGACCTCAAACGGAAGGGTTTTGAAGATTTAGCTATCTGTATGGTCAAAACCCCAAACTCGCTTACCGATAATGCCAAGATCTTTGCCCGACCTAAAGACTTCACAATCAACGTACGTGAATTTGAAATAGCCGCTGGAGCCGGATTCATCTTACCCATATTAGGAAATACCTTAAGAATGCCAGGTTTACCGAGTATCCCTGCAGCAGAAAATATGGACATCGATGACCAAGGTGTGATCAAAGGATTGAGTTGATTTTATAAATATTGCGTATTATTGTGAGTAGTGAGTAGTGAGTAGTGAGTAGTGAGTAGTAAATTGTTAATGCCTGATTTCCGTTGACCGTTTATTTACACTATTAAACATTCATTTTTCTCATTCTTGAGTGATATTTGATCCTGAGGATGTTTTCCCAAGCCCGCAGGGCTAATATCTGCCCTGCGTGTCTGAGTTTC
>DATGSA010000097.1:0-2097 GCA_035303085.1 Flavobacteriaceae bacterium | reverse complement strand
CCTGTTCGCCAATTGCTAAAGATGCTGTTGCTGCTGGTGAAGGAGCATTAAGCACATGAATTGAATTGGCTTTATACTCTATTCTAAAATCATCTCTAGTATCACCATCTTGTCCTAAAAGTAACGCCCTAACACCTGAACGCCCTGGCCGAATATCTTCCATCGTTAAAGAAGGAATTAATCCTTGTAAAGTTTTTAAAAACAGTTTCTTAGAAAAAGCTCTTCGGTACTCATTAATACCAAATTTAAAGTTATTAAAAAACAATTTCCAAGTTCCACCATACCCTAAAGCTTCTGCGGTATCTCTTAAGCTGAAATCAGTTTTTCCATAACCTTCTCTTTTAAAGGTAAAAACGGCATTTGGACCACACTCAATTTCTCCGTTTGTCATCCTTGTAAAATGAACACCTAAGAAAGGAAAAGCTGGGTTAGGAACAGGATAAATAAGATTTTTCACTTTGTGCCTTCCTTCTTCTGTAAGTTCATAGTAATCTCCTCTAAATCCAACTACCCTTTCCTTTATTTGTACACCATCTTTTCGAGCAAGACGATCAGCTTGAAGTCCAGAACAAAAAACTAGATGCTTTGCTTTTAAGCTTTGAGTTTTCCCAATTACTTTTGAAAAATTTTCAGTTTTTTCAATATCTATTACCTCCTCTCCCAGTAATGCTTTTGACTCATTATTTACAGCCAAGGCATTTTCAATCATTTTCTCCGTAGCTTTTCTGAAGTCGATAATTCCAGTGCATGGCACCCAAATTCCTGCTATTCCTTCCACAAAAGGTTCGTGTGCTTTTATTTGCTCGGCGTTGATTTTCTCAATCCCTTCAATTTCATTCTCTAACCCTGTATTGAAAATCTTTTCTAGATAGGGTAACTCTTCTTCTTTTGTGGCTACAACAACCTTCCCACAAACATCGTGAGGAATATTGTTTTCTTTTGCAAATTCGACCAGTTCCCGTCGTCCTTTTACACAGTTTTTTGCTTTTAAAGAACCTGGCTTATAGTATAATCCTGAATGAATAACTCCTGAATTATTTCCTGTTTGATGATCTGCAAAGCAGTTTTCCTTTTCAATTAAGATGATATTTAATTGTGGATTTCTTTTTTGGAGTTTATAGAATGTAGCTGCGCCAACAATTCCACCACCTATTATAGCGATATCGTAAATTTTATTTTCCAATTTCTTTTTTAGCAAAAGTATAAAAAGTTATGGAATACCTATTGAAATAAGGACTCAAAAGAAATTGATATTAAAAAAAATCGGTAAATTGCTATAGTCCCTTCAACTCGTCTAAAACACTATCGTCCCACAATTCAGGAAAAAACTTTCGTTGTTGATATTTTGGATGAAGATATTTTTTCCACTCACTTCCGCCAGTTGCAGCTTTATTTTCACCATGTGCATCCAAATAATGTTGTGCTGTTTTTAAATGAACCATTGGCCATTCTACATTATATAAACGGTCAAACTTCTGCATTTTTTCCACTAACTCCTTCGAAGGGTTTGTCATTTTCGCAAACTTTTCTTCTATGGTATTTCCTTGAAGCTTTTTAGCCAACTGAATCAATTCTTCTTTATATTTTTCTTCAAACATTCTTAAAGTCAGTGACTTTTTCCCCGTTTTTCTATCTAGGCCTGCGTCCATCCAATAAATATGTTCGAAATACTCCTCTATAGTTGGATTTGGCACCGAGGCTAAACGCTCTCTTCCTTTTTCATTAATTAAATTTTGAACACGTGTACAATACAGTTCTATATATCTAAAAGAAACACTTTGAAATCCACTAGCTGGAGCTAAAGTTTTACGAAAAATATTATAATCATTGTAGTCCATTCCATACTTCATCACATCAAAGGAGTCGATGAGCATTAAAGCATAGCGATTTAATCTTGTCATTTTCTCGATCCACTGACTTTCATCGAGATTGTCTTCTACCAATTGCTCCAATTCATGTAAAATCATCCCTGTCACAAGTTCAGTGATTTGATGATACATTATAAATATTTTTTCGTCTTTGAAATTTGTCCTCGGTCGTTGCAAGGAATGAAGAGTTTCTACTTCAATATAATCCCAATACGTGATAGGTTTAGCC
>DATGSA010000096.1:0-17661 GCA_035303085.1 Flavobacteriaceae bacterium | reverse complement strand
GTGCCTGGAGGTGCGATTATGGCAGCGGTGGGGATTTTGCAATCGATGCTGGGATTCAACGAAGAAATGATGGGATTAATGATCGCTTTATACATCGCGATGGATAGTTTTGGAACGGCTTGTAATGTGACCGGTGATGGTGCTATTTCTTTAGTGGTCGATAAAATAATGAAAGAAAAACTGGTGGTTTAAGCGTTGTGGGTCATAGAAATTTTCTTAAGTTGAAATGCCTTCTTTTAAAAGCTTTAAGGTTGATAAAAACCCTTGCAGGTCATTGGCTTTCAAAACTAATTGGTGATTATTATTGCAGTGCAGACAAAATGTAATTAAATGAGTAAAAGAGAATTGAGAAAATATCTTCGGGAGTTAAAAAAGGAAGATTTGGAAAAGCAGGTAATAGATCTTTACGAGCGTTTTAAGCCGGTCAAAGTTTTTTATGATTTTGTGTTTAATCCCAAGGAGGAGGAATTGTTGCAAAAAGCGAAATATAAGATCTCCAAAGAATACTTCCCAAAAACCAATCGAAAACCTAAAGCGCGAAGATCAATTGCGCAAAAAGAGATTAGGCATTTTAGACAACTTGGCGTCGATCCTTATATTACAGCCGATTTAATGCTATATAATATTGAAATTGCCCAAATTTTTTCCGAGGAACAAAAAACTCTAAATGAGGCGTTTTGTAAAAGCATACTGAAATCCTATGAAGAAGCGACAAAATATATTACCGAAAACGGGATCACTTCAGCGTTTCGTTCGCGAATTGTTAAAATAGCAATTACAGCTGAAAAGCAGAATTGGCGGAATAAATATCTTTTTGAAAAAATTGAAATTCAGTTTCAGGATTTTTCATAACGGACAAGTTTCTTTGTTGAAATTATTATTTTAAGCGATTGAATTAATCTGAAGAATAGCAATAATTTCACAATAAAAACTTGTCGAAATCAGAACTTTATTTAAAGTGCATTTTCATGCCTTCATGCGATGCTTTAAATCCCATGTCCTCATAAAACTTAATCGCTCGTGGTCTTTTTTTGTCTGAGGTTAATTGTAACATCCGTACATTCTCTTCTTTAGCTCGATCAATCGCCCATTCAAACATCTTCCTTCCAATTCCCAATCCTCTTTTATCTTTCCTAATCATTACCGATTCTATCTGTGCTCTTCTTCCTCCGCAATAATTCAGATATTGGATAAATGTCAATTGCAATGTGCCGATAATTTCATGATTTTCATCTTCAATAACAATTAACTCTTGATTTTCGTCTGCATCTATTTTTTTAAAAGCATTTAAATATGCTGCAGGCAATGGTTTTTGAAAGCTCTCTCTTTTTTTCCCGAGTTCGTCGTCAGCCATCATTTCAACTATTGATGGGATATCACTTTCTGTAGCTTTTCTAAAGATCATTTTAAAGTAGTTTTCTGGCTTGTTATAATGGAACGAAATTATTATATTTTTTTACTCGAAATTAATCCTATAAGAACAGGTTTTCGAGATTTGTGCATAATACTATTTTATATTATTCCAAACTTTAAATTTAGCATTATTTATTTGGTGGAATTTTCAGGAATTGGAATTGACTGAATTTTCTTTGAATGAGAATTAGGGTTGGTATCTTTATTAGAAGAATTGGAATAGTTAAAAGAAGGTTTACTGTCTTTGCAGATGACCCCCGTCGGTTTTGGAGGAACAGAACAATCGCTTAGTATATTCCATTTTTCGTTAAATTTTTCTTGTTTGATTTTATGCTCTTTTATTTTTTCAAGAAAATGTACTGTATCTATTTCTTTTGAATAAGCTATATATCCCACAGGCCCCCCGCAAGCCTTGCTTCCGAAGCTTGAAAAATGCCATGCTGACGATTCCTCACAATTTACACTCGAGGCTAAATTTTTAATTTCGGAAAGAAGTTGGTTCAACCGCTCTGCTTCTTGCTTTTGAGTGGATCCATTGTTTATCTGACAAGAAAAAATAACCCCTGCAAAAAGAAATATTCCAATCATTCTCAATTTTTTCATCATTTGTTTTTCGTAAAAAATTACTTTGATTTATGTTGTGCAATAGTTTGGCTCGTAGCTAAAAACATAACTGATTTTTATTTTTTATTGAGCCATTTAATTTTATCATTTTAGAGTGGTTTAGATTTATTATTTAATCTGCAAACTAAAACAAAACCCAGGAAATAGAAAAGAAATTTAAGACCGATGAGATCTACTAATGGAATAGAATGATTTTGAGAATTTTTTCAAAATTATTTAATTCGATAAAATGCTAATAAACATTTTAAGGAAAGGAGACAGAGGAGATAATCGAATTTCATGTATTGAAACCAACTTGAAGCCTTTGAAATATGGAGTTGGAATTAAATTTCAATGCTTAACTAAACAAGGATTTCTGATATTAATTTGATCAATTAAACTTTGGTGCCTATTGAAGTATTGTACTTGTTTTTGTTTTATTAGGGATTTATTTGTATTTTTGAGAGTGTTGCTTAACCTTTATACAATTCCTTATTATGAAAAACTTTACTTTTTTAATCTGGTTGATGATTCTGTTTTTTGCAGTTAATGTGTTTTCGAAAGAAAACCCAAGTGAAATACGAGGATTTAACTCACCACTGACCGATATTAAAATTACTGTAAATGATATTTTTGATGAGGTTGCCGGATCTTCTGTGCATTATGAAATGATGTCTCTCACCGAAGATGGTTGTGAGATTCCTAATTTAGAAGTGGAAACCCCGGCTCCAATATGTGAAGGAGGAAACACCACAATTACGGTTACTACAGATGGCGAAGAGGTAAATTGGTATGATGACGAAGCAGCAGAAAATTTAATTCATACAGGATTGACCTTTACCACTCCCGAATTAGCGGAAACTACTTCGTATTGGGTGCAGGCTTTAAATTACGGAGAAGGAGAAGAAGGGGAATTTACCGGAGGAGGCAGAGTTGCTCCAACCGGAAATAGTGGTTCTTCTGTTGTTGCTCTTACTTCACCTTGGGGGTTGTCGTTTGATACCACAGAGGATTTTACAATCAACTCAGTGGATGTCTTCCTAACTTCTTCATCCCCCGGAGACTTGGTGGTGCAGTTGTTAGATGAAAATTGGGAACTTATTGAAGAAACTACCGTGTCTTGCCCTGCCGGGAATTTTTCGAATCCGGTACAGTATGAACTGCCTTTAGACTTTGAAGTGGAAGCCGATAACACTTATAGATTGGCGGCAGTTTCAGGCCCTGCAATGATAAGAGAATTTAGTACTGAACACCCCGGATTCCCGTATCCGATTGGAGATGTTGGCTCTATAACTGGAGGAACAATTAATAGCTCCGACTCCAATGATACAGTTTATTATTTCTTTTATAATTGGACGGTAACTGCGGATGATGTAGAAACGTGTGAGTCTGATTTGGAGGAAATAACGGTATCGGTAAATCCAAATCCGACGTTAGAAGTAGAAACCCCTGATCCAATTTGCGAAGGAGAAAGTACAATTATTACAGCTACTTCAGATGCTGAAGAGGTAAATTGGTATGATGACGAAGCAGCAGAAAATATAATTCATACAGGATTGACCTTTACCACTCCCGAATTAGAGGAAACTACTTCTTATTGGGTGCAAGCTTTAAATTATGTAGAAGGAGAAGAAGAGGAATTTACCGGAGGAGCAAGGATAGCACCAATCGGAAATAGTGGTTCTTCTGTTGTTGCTGTTACTTCACCTTGGGGGTTATCATTTGATACGACAGAAGATATTACAATCAATTCGGTAGATGTTTTTCTAACTTCTTCCTCCTCGGGAGATTTGGTAGTGCAATTATTGGATGAAAATTGGGAGTTGATTGAAGAAACCACAGTGACTTGTCCTGCGGGGAGTTCTTCTAATCCAGTACAATTTGAAGTGCCTTTAGACTTTGAAGTGGAAGCCGATAACACCTATAGATTGGTGACACCTTCAGGTCCTGAAATGATAAGAGAATTTAGTAGTGAACATCCGGGATTCCCGTATCCGCTTGCAGATGCTGGGTCGGTTACCGGTGGGACTATCAACAATTCTAACTCTAATAATACGGTTTATTATTTTTTCTATAATTGGACGATAACTGCCGAAGGTATAGAAACCTGTGAGTCTGATTTGGAAGAAATAACGGTAACGGTAAATCCAAACCCGACGTTAGAAGTGGAATCTCCTGATCCAATTTGTGAAGGAGAAAGTACTACTATTACTGTTGTTTCAGATGGCGAAGAGGTAAATTGGTTTGATGAGGAAGCAGCAGAAACTCCAATCCATACAGGATTAACTTTCGATACTCCGGCTTTAGAGGAAACCACTACCTATTGGGTGCGAGCGAATACAGGATCTTGTGAAACTACTGCGGAAGAAGTTATCGTAATTGTTAATCCAACTCCTGATGCGCCAATTGCAGAAGATGAGCAATACTTCGAAACCGGAGATAGTCTTGAGGATTTGGAAGTGGAAGCTACCGGAGATTTAACTTGGTATGAAGATGAGGATGGTACAATCGTACTGTCCGGAGACACGGAGTTAGTTGATGAAACTACATATTATGTGAGTCAAACAGTGGAAGGATGTGAAAGTGATCTTATTCCGATAACCGTGTTTTTGCAGATGAGTGTTGACAAAAATGAAAAAGTTTTGATTAGCGTCTATCCAAATCCGGTATCGGGCATTTTAAATATTAACACCAAAAAATCGATTGATTTGATTGAAATATATGATTTGACCGGACGGAAATTGACCACTATCGATAAGTTAGAAGAGAATCAATTAGATTTTAGCAGTTATGCAGTAGGCGTTTATATGATTCAAATTAAAGTGGGAAATAGTACGCAATTTATTAAAGTGGTTAAGCGATAATTTTTGGTTTATATAGCGATAAGAATAACAGCCGATTTGAATATTGTTTTTTTTGAGTTGGCTGTTTTTGTTTATTCAAGTCTGATTTATACAAAGAATAGTTCAAGGCTGGAAAAATATTTTCTAATATGACGCAATGTGTAACTTACCACGCCGGTGCGCGAACTTGTCCGCATTAGAAGGTTCCCCTTTCGCGTTTCCTGGCTCGAATTAAGACCATTAAAGAGTTTCATTGTATGTGTCCCCTTACTGGTGCACAACGCAACACAAGGACTTTGGAAAAGTTTCCATGAGAAATTCTCTCAAAGAAAACCACCAAAACCAAAGCTGACTGCTCTTTCAACTTTTCCAAAGTACAAAAGGAAATTCGATAACTTTGAAAAAGTTCACATGACTTGCTCTCCCATTCTGTTCCCAAAAAATCGCGAACTACTTTTTCAAAGTTTTACAACGTAACCCAAGGACTTTGGAAAAGTTTCCATGAGAAATCCTCTCAAAGAAAACAACACCAAAAAGCCGCAAACTGCTCTTTCAACTTTTCCAAAGTACAAGGGGAAATTCGATAACTTTGAAAAAGTTCACATGACTTGCTCTCCCATTCTGCTTCCAAAAAGCCGCGAACTACTTTTTCAAAGTTTTACAACGTAACACAAGGACTTTGGAAAAGTTTCCATGAGAAATTCTCTCAAAGAAAACCACCAAAACCAAAGCTGACTGCTCTTTCAACTTTTCCAAAGTACAAAAGGAAATTCGATAACTTTGAAAAAGTTCACATGATTTGCTCTCCCATTCTGCTTCCAAAAAGCCGCAAACTACTTTTTCAAAGTTCTACTACCGAATCGACCAAGATTTTAATCTGACATAAAGTGATAAGTCATTGTTTCTCGGTATTATACCATAAACTTTTAGATCAAAAAAAATATCGGATTGGTATAATACGAAACCCAAGGACTTTGGAAAAGTTCCAGTGAGAAATCCTCTCAAAGAAAACAACGCCAAAACCAAAGCAGATTGCTCTTTCAACTTTTCCAAAGTACAAGGGGAAATTCGATAACTTTGAAAAAGTTCACATGATTTGCTCTCCCATTCTGCTTCCAAAAAGCCGCAAACTACTTTTTCAAAGTTTTACAACGAAACCCAAGGACTTTGGAAAAGTTCCAGTGAGAAATCCTCTCAAAGAAAACAACACCAAAAAGCCGCAAACTGCTCTTTCAACTTTTCCAAAGTACAAGGGGAAATTCGATAACTTTGAAAAAGTTCACATGACTTGCTCTCTCATTCTGCTTCCAAAAAAGCCGCGAACTACTTTTTCAAAGTTCTACTACCGAATCGACCAAGATTTTAATCTGATATAAAGTGATAAGTCATTGTCTCTCGGTATTATACCATAAACTTTTAGATCAAAAAAAATATCGGATTGGTATAATACGAAACCCAAGGACTTTGGAAAAGTTTCCATGAGAAATCCTCTCAAAGAAAACAACGCCAAAACCAAAGCAGACTGCACTTTCAACTTTTCCAAAGTATAAGGGGAGATTTGGATAGAATGGGGTTAAAATTAAAAGAAGAGAAATGAACAAACCTAAAAACAAATTGGGTTTATTTTTATGTTCAACCGGTGTGGAATTTCCAAGATCCAAATAAAGTGAATTACAAAACAGATTCCGTTCTTGCGCAGTTTTGAAAGCTCGGACTTTTAAAATTTTTGGTTTTAGCGTATCTAAAAGATTTTTAACATCAAAATATACCAAAACAAATGTGTTTTCTTCAATCTCATCCAAATCTAAGGTTGCTCAGTAGAAATTAGCTTTAAAAGTCAGTTCATGTATGTTCTTATGAACTTCTAACAAAGTTTCTTCGGCATATTTGATTTTTCCAAGTCTTTCCTTGCTAGTTCTAATCTTTACACTCCCATATTGATACCAGTTATAGGGAAAATAAAAAACTGCGTTTATATCTTTCATAGATAGCTATCTTTACGATTGTATTTTACGAAGCATAGCTCTTAAAATATTTATTATTTCGTTGTTTCATAGAATATTTTGAATTGTCAATTTTAAATTACTTCCTTTATTTTCATTTGTTCAAATATTAAATGAAGTCCAAATAAGGCGGGAACGATAAGTAAATAAAAAAGAGGATTGTAATTTCCCATAAAAAAAGTAGATAGAAATATGATAATTAGGATGATGCCAAGCGTGTTTTTAATTGTTTTGGTTTTCGTGCCAATATTTAATGCAGAATATTTATTAGATTTTTTATTGTGATTTTGTAAGCTCATTCTTTCACCACTTTAAAAGTTTTTCTTTTCCCTTCCAAATCAACTTGCAAAAAATAAACTCCTGTGGCTAAGGTCTCCGTGGAGATTTTTGTTTGCGTAGAATTAGGTTTTTCTTGAAGGATTCTTCTTCCTTGTACATCAAAAAGGACCAAATTATCAATAGGAGTTTGAGCTTTAAGATATAACTTGTCTCGCACCGGATTGGGATAAAAACTGAAGTTCGCGAAATTATTGTATGCCATTGACATATCCGGATCTACTTGTATTTCTATACAAAAACTACCTTCTTGATTGCTATTGGCAGCAATTTGAATGTAATACGTTTCACCTGGAGTTAAATCGGGAAGGAAGATGTTTGAGCTATATCCCGCACAAGCAATTTCTTCTTCAAGACTCAGCATGTCTTCACAGTTGGTCGGCGCTTCAAAGACTGCAACTTGAGAAATTAACTCTATATCAAAAAAATCACTGGAAATCGTTACTTCTCCATTTTCAGGAGCTTCAAAAGAAAACCAAACCGTTTTACCCGGATAATTAAAACAAGCTTCAGGTTCGTCCGGTTGAGAAAAAGCACCGAGGGTGGTGAAATCACCTTCTACGCATTCTTGATTCCAATCCAACGGTTGCGCATCACAGAGTAAATTGTTTGGTGGAGGAGTGGTTTTTGTTTTAAACGTTTTCGGACCTTGCCATTCGCTTAATTCGCCTTCGCCGCAATTGGAGCGAACATATACATCATAAAAAGTTTCCGATTGCAACCCGGTGATGTGAATTTCAGGGTCTTCAACTTCAAAATTGTCAACACCTCCTGAGTTTGGATCAAATCCGTAAAAGCCATAAATCACTTCCCACTGTGAAATGTTTTGGTATCCCTCCCATGTAAAATCAACCGATGCATGAGTTAAGTTGGTATAATATAAATTGGTAGGGCTCGGACAAATCGGTCCTAAATCAATCTCAATATCATCGACATATAAAACCGAAGCATTAAAATTGGAATAAGCATTGAATCCGAAATAATAAACGTTGTCGGAGGGAACGGAAAAAACTACGGTATGACTTTCCGGTATCCCGCCGGAAATATGTGGATGGTCTGCTAAGATTTGCATGGCATCGGAAGAGGCAGCATTGCCGAATCCAACTTTTAATTTTTCAAAAAAGTTCAAATTGGTAGTGTTGTTGGCAAAGCGATAAGAAATCTCATAGTTGATGCCTGCTTCCAAATGGATTCCATTAGTAAAAAACCAAGCATTGGCAGAATTGAACACATCAAATTCATAGCGCAACACTTTGCTGTTCATAATCGGGTCAGGAGCTTGCGATTCGTCATAAGTTTCCCAATTATTGCCGGAACCCGCATTTTCACCAGTAGCGCAATTTGGTAAACCCGGCACAATAGCCGATTCAAAATTTTGTACGAACGGAATTTCTTGAATTGTGCAGTCGGTTGTAAAAGTAGCAGCAAAAGAAAATTCACTTTTATCTTCGACACTACAAATAGTTTTCACGTAAACTTGATAAGTGGTACCGGATTCCAAATTCTCTAAATCTACTTGAGGGTTTCCTTCCACAAATAAACTTTCCCCTTGAGTTTCGGGGTCAATACCATATTCGCCGTATTTAATTTGGTATTCCGATGCGTTGTTCGCATCATTCCAAATCACCTCAGCCGAGAAAGCTTGAATATTTTGAATTTCAACATCTGTTGGTCTTAGGCAGGAGGGAGCGGGTTTTACTTCGATTTGATCTAAGTACAACTCGCCTTGATTTGCATCGGTATAAGCCAAAAAACCAAAATAATAAATCGTGTCGGTTTCTACGGAGAATATATGCTCTCCCGGAGTGGCAACAGCTTGATTGATGGTAGTGTAATCAGCTAATTCTTCGGTCATTTCAGCAGCGGTGGGCGAGTTTCCAAAACTGACTTTAAGCTTTTCTGTTGTTTGCGTATCGTTATTTCCAAAAACATAACTCAGTTGGTAATCGGTGTCGGCATTCAACGTTATTCCTCGTGTAAAAAACCAGGCTCTTGCCGGATTGTTTTCTTCGGCTTGATAGCGCAAAACCTTTCCATCATAACCCGGAGCTTGAATATCAGCAGTTTCCCAATTGTTTCCTGCACTTCCATTTTCGGTCAAACTACAGTGGGGCAATTCTGGCGGAGTAGTGGTTTCAAAACTTTCTAAAAACGGAGGTTGTACCGATTCGCAAAGTGTTGTGAATTGAAGCACTTCAGAATATGCGCTTTCGGAAGCGTCGGCACATTCACTTTTAACAAATACTTCATAAGCGGTATTGGCAAGAAGGTTTTCCAAGATGACGGGATCATTTCCATCAGCTAAAATAACATCACCTTGAGTTTCCGGATTAAAACCGCTTTCCCCATAAATAATATTTGCGGTCGCGTTTTCATTGTCATCCGTCCAACTTAATTCGGCTGTAGTAGAGGTCATTCCATCAATCGTTAGATTTAAGGGCATTAAACAATCGGGTGCAATCGCTATTTGAATATCATCTACATAAAGTTCATTTTGATCAGCTTCAGAAAACGCTTTCAACCCCACATAATAAATATCATCGTTGTCCACATTAAAAATGATTCGGTCGAGTTTAGCTTTTCCGGAATTGACTTGGTCGTGAGTTTTGAGAATATTCATCGCCTCAGATTCATTCGAATCTCCCAATGCGATTTGAAGCTTTTCTTGCGATAACGGGTCATTATTTCCATAGCGGTAAGTCAACTCGTATTCAACATCGGACTCTAAAGCAATCCCCCGTGTGAAGAACCAAGCATTTGCAGGGTTTGAGGAAGCTTGGTATCGTAAGACATTGGAGTCAAATCCGTTTTTATCCACCAAAGCGGTTTCCCAAGCCTGACTGTTTTCATCATTTTCTAAAGTAGCACAATTATGAATTTTTGGTGGAATATTATTTTCAAAACCCTCAAGATAGGGAAGGGAAGTAATCGGTTCACAAAGAAACGCATCAAAACTTCCGAAGGGAACGATGTTGCCAAAAGCTTCTCCGTCGTTACATAAACCTTCGCCTAAAAGCATATCGATAGGGCCGAAAATCCAATTATCAGGGTTGAAATTTCCATGATTAACCGATTCTCCATTTTTTCGATAGTAATAAGTTTTTTTATGATACCAAGGAGAACTGCTGGTGGGTTGAACACCTTCTTCTCCAAACCTATCGATTGTATTACCAAACTGATCTTGGATTTGAAAGGCATCGTCACCATTGTCGTTAATCGCTCCGGTTTGAAAAACTGAAGCCTCTCCAACTTCAAATTCTGAGTGAAAAACCTCGGAATCGTTGGTGATATACGCAAATTCATCGGTTAACGTTCCCAATTCGCTGATGTTGACGTTAGTGGTATAGCCATTTCCATTGGATTGTCTGACTAAATTCCACGCGGATAGATCGACAGTCCCGGAAACATAAATTTCAAGGGTTCGGCCTTTAGCCTGAGGACAAGAGGAGTCGATATAACCGGTGATAAAAACTTCCTGAGCTGAGGTAAACCAGGTCAATAACATGGTAAACAGAAAAATCGATATTTGCTTCATGAGGTTAGGGTTGGTTTTTTGTCTGTTAACTAATTTAAGACAATTGGTTTGGTTTTCGGATATTTTCTACAATAAATTTTCATTGTAAAAGTAAATTGTCTTAGATTTCAATAAAACATAGATTTATAAGTTATTTATATTGAGAAAAAGCGCCATTTATTGGAAGCTATCTATACGCTGAACTAACCAGATAACCTTGAAGAATTATTTTCTGATTTTGATATTGGGCATATGCCTCCATGGATTCGGACAAGAAAAAAAGCCGATTCAGGACAGTATTAGCAAAGATTCCAGTAGAGTTCACCAAGACATACAACAAAATATCAAAGTCAAAGACAGCTCAGATCTCTATAAAGACATTGAAAAATATTCAAAAAAGTCTAAATTTACTCAGACGCTTCATAAGTGGCTTTTTCGTGAACCCGATAAAAGATCAGGCTCGACTAAAGAAAACCCTTCCCCTGATTATTCGAAATTTTCAGACCGGATTATTCGTGAGGTAACTGTAGAGAGTTTTGATCCTTTTGGATATAGTTTAGAAGATAGTACAAAAACTCCGCATTCTTGGTTTCAGAAATTGGGAAATACCGTTCATATCAAATCTAAACCTATGGCGATAAATAAGTATTATTTATTTGATGAAGGTCAGGTGATAGATACTTTTTTAATCAATGAAACCGCGCGTTTGCTTCGACAACAGAGTTACGTCCGCGATGTGCGATTGATACCGAAGGAATCAGGACATAGGAAGGATTCTGTAGATTTGAAGGTGAAGGTTTTAGATTCGTGGAGCCTGCTTCCAAAAGTAAGAATTGGAGGTAATAAAACCAAAGTTGGACTTAGAGAGCGAAACTTTATTGGGATGGGGCATGAGGCAAACCTATATTATTCAAAACGCTATGCTGATGGAAATACCGGTTTTGAGGCGTATTATAAGGTACCTAATTTTAAAAATACCTTTATCGATGCGTTTGGAAAATATGATATAGATTTAGACCATTTTTATGATCGTTATGTTTCTGTGGATAAAGAGTTTTACTCCAGCTTAACCCGGTGGGCAGGAGGAGTGTTTTTTCAAGAAAGGTTTTTAGAACGACCTTTGCTCGATGCGAATAAGGAATTTTTTGATAAGACTTTTAAATACCGTTATTCCAGTATTTGGGGAGGATATGCTTTGCCGATTTCTAAAGAGTTTGGAGTTGAAAAAAGCAATACGAATCTAATTTTTAGTCTAAGAGCTTTTTTATTGAATTACAAAAGAACGCCTTCCGAGGAGTTTGATCCCGAAAATTACTTTGCAAATGAGCGTTTTATTTTGGGAAGCGTTGCCTTGAGTTCGAGGCAGTTTATTCAAGATGCTTTTATTTTTAGAGATGGTGAAGTAGAGGACGTTCCTATTGGTAGTTTATACGCGATTACTTCCGGTTTACAGCGCAAGAATCAAAAGAATAGACCTTATATCAGTGGACGAGCAACTTATGGGACTTATTTTAATTGGGGTTTTCTCAGTACGAATCTTGAAGCGGGTACCTATTTCAATAATTCTAAAGCCGAACAAACTACTATTAGCTTGAAGGTAAATTATTTCAGCAATATATGGCATTTAGGAAATCGCTGGCGGGTTCGACAGTTTATCAAACCCCAAGTTGTTCTTGGGTTTAATCGATTATCTTCAAGAGCTGATCGGTTGGGATTAAATGAAAAGCCTTATTATACCGGCGTTCATAGTAATGAATATATTAATTATGGAAATAAACGGCGCTTCATCGATTACAATAATGGAAATATTGAAGGATTTGATAGTGATATTTTAGGAACTCGAAAATATATGTTGGAATTTCAAACCCAATTCTATTCCCCTTGGAGCCTATTTGGATTTCGAATAAATCCCTTTACAAATTTTAGCCTGGGATATCTGGAAGGTAAAAATGGAGTTTTTAAAAGTAATAAGCTTTATTCATCTTTGGGATTAGGGGTTATTGTAAGAAACGATTATTTGGTATTTCGATCCTTCGAATTATCTTTTGCTTATTATCCCAAAATGCCCGGGGAAGGGAATAATATTTTTAGAAGTAATGCCTTTAAACCGGAAGATTATGGTTTTCAGGACTTCCAAGTTGAAGCTCCTCGAACCGTTATTTATGAATGAAATATATTCTAAAATATCCTGAGTTAATGCCCAGCGATAGAAGTAAATACCTCAATACATACTTGTCTGGATGAGATGATATTTTCGATTCAGTATTATTTGGGCGTGCCCCCGGTTTAGCAGTATAAAAACATGTTTTCCTAATCAAATAAAAAAAACTGTCACCAATAAACCTTCACTTTCAAAATCCGGGGTCGGGCTGTCCGCTATATCTTTTTTTCTTCAACTTTTTACTTTCAATCAAAATTGAATCGAAAAGAGAAATTCATCTTCCAAATCAACGTTATTTAAGAAAAAAAGGATGCCGCTTCCATCCCTCACGCAGGTGAATTGCTTTAAAAGGAATAAGTCAGCAAACACACAGGCTTGTGATTTCATTTTTTTTCAAATTTCTAAACTTGATAAAAAAATACGAATGCACAAAAATTAGGAATCATTCCTGCATTCGTGGCGAAAACTATTTGCTTTTTATTTAAAAACCCCATCTTCATATTAAATGAGGATGGGGTAAATTATTGTTATTCCCAATTATAGAATGTTCAGATCTACTCCGAATATTGCGGGATATGCTACTTTCTCACAATTCTAAACGTTTTCTGACTGCCGTTTATACTAACTTCCATCAGATACACGCCGGATTGTAAAGTTTCTGTGTCGATTTGTGCTTCTAAACTGTTAGGCTGAACATCGATAACTCGCTGTCCAAGTAAATTATAAACCTGAACAATGTCTATTTGTGTTCCTGCTTTTAAGCTTAACTGATCTTCGACCGGGTTAGGGTAGTAGGTGAAGTTATTGAATTCCGGACTGTCAACAGACATATCGTCTGTAGTGAAAGTCACAGGACCAACTTGATCGCTAATGATCATGTCTTCTGCATCACAAACTGCCACTACATACACATCATAATCGGTTTCGGGTTCGAGGTCGGTCATCACGTAATTGGTTTCAAAAACGAGTTCTGTTTCATAATCGCCTTCATCTGCTTGTGTAAAACCACTGAGACCATAAATCACCATCCACATAGTTTCATCTGCACCTGCAGTCCAAGTTACCTCTGCAGATGTTGGATTTATCTCGGTAACTTCAACTTCTGTTGGAGCTTCACACTCTTCTACTTCTGTAGTAAAGGTTTCAGGACCTACCCAATCACTGTAATTTTCTCCACAAACCGAACGGACATAAAAATCATATTCTGTTTCCGGATCCAACTCCGTCATAGTGTATGAAGTTTCTTCTACAAGTACGCTTTCTCCTTCTGTGTCAGTGTCGAAACCAGCTTCACCATAAAGCACTTCCCATTGGTCTTCATCTGCTCCTGCAGTCCAAGAAACTTCGGCAGTAATATCGGTTATGTTGGTTACTTCAACATTTGTTGGCGCCTGGCAACCTACTTCATCTCCATCAATAACTGTTAAAGTATAATCGTGAATCGAGCCTGCTGCTTCACACGGCCCAAGAATATCTAACCAGTCTGACACAATTCTCAGTCTATAACTTCCCGGTTGGGTATCTTCCGGGATTGCTATAGACCCCGTAGTTGTGGTCAGCCAGTCATTGGAAAAATAAACTTCTTCTGATGGATCAAATTCGAAATCATTGTTATAATCTATATAAACAGCAACCATTGCATCGTTTATAAAATTAACTTCTTCGATGTCTGATGTAAAACTGAATGATTCACCTGCCACTTGACTAACTGTCATTTCTGTGAAGTCGTGATATCCTATAGGGTCTGTAATTCCTATATTATTGATGTTTTCAACTCCACCCGAAGTACTGAAGTTTTCAATTCCCCCTTCCTCTTCAAAATAATCTCCCTCGCAATAAGGGTCTGAGTCTCTTTTTGTAGTAAAGGTTTCAAGGCCGGTCAAATCACTAAACTCATCTTCTCCGCAAACTGAACGCACATAAACGTCGTATTCTGTATCTGCTTCTAAACCTTCAATGGTATATGAATTTTCCTCAACAAGTATGCTTTCTCCTTCTGTGTCAGTGTCGAAACCAGCTTCACCATAAAGCACTTCCCATTGGTCTTCATCTGCTCCTGCAGTCCAAGAAACCTCGGCAGTAATATCGGTTATGTTGGTTACTTCAACATTTGTTGGCGCCTGGCAACCTACTTCATCTCCATCAATAACTGTTAAAGTATAATCGTGAATCGAGCTAAGTGCATTACAAGGGCCGGGACTCATAGCTAAATAATCGGAAACTATTCTTAATCTGTAATCTCCAGGTTCAACATTTTCTGGAATTGTTATAGTTGCAGTCGCCGGTGATACATAATCATCAGAAACATAAACTTGTTCTGAAGAATCAAATTCGAAATCATTGTTATAATCTATATAAAGAGCTACTCCAGCAGTGTCGTATAAAATAAATTCATCATCGATAATTCCAGTAAAAGTAAATGATTCTCCCGCTTCTTGACTAACTATCATATCGGTAAAATTATGGTAGCCAAGAGGATTTTCAATATTTTGATTATCTATATTAGCAACTCCATTTGAAGTACTAAAACTTACTATAGCACCAAGTTGATTATCAAACTCATCTCCTTCACAATAACCAACTGTTTCCTCTTCTGTGGTAAAGGTTTCAGGACCGGTCCAATCACTAAATACATCTTCTTGACAAACCGAGCGCACATAAACGTCATAGGAAGTTTCTGCTTCAAGATTGGAAATTGTGGTTTCCGGAGTGTTATCGACATCAACGATGATACCTTCTTCATTTTCAGGGTCAAAACTTTCTTCACCATAAAGAACTTCCCATTGAAGTTCATTACCATTAGGGGTCCAAGTGACATCGACTTCGGTATTGGTTAGAGATTCAAAATTGATGTTTTCCGGCGCAAAACATGCATTTGGAGAAAGTACTTCTATGGTATAATCTTCAGTTTCTCCATTTTCGGCAAAACCACAAGGTTGAATATCATCAGCAAGCGTCACCAGTCTTACACGCATTCTATAATTACCAGGCACTACATTATCGGGAACGGTAAATTCAAATTCTCCTGTACCGCTGCTTGGTAATCCATTTGCATTGGTATAAGCTATTTCTTCATCATCCTCAAATTCTCCATTATTGTTATAATCAATCCAAGCTCTGACATCTTCATAAAAAGGAAAAATATAATCAGTAGAAACAAGTAAGGTATAGGTTTCATCTGCAAGCAAATCGGCCGGGGTTAAATCTGTGTAATCACCGTAGTTGTTTTCACTGCATTCTGAATCATTGTTTACTTCGATTGATTCGCCTGATAAACTGACATTGCTAATTCTATCATTTGTACAGTTAAAATTATAAGTTGGAATACAATAACTTTGTGCTTTGGCTTGCCAGGTAAAAGTTGCTCCCAAGAAGAAAGTCAACATCAGCATGGTTTTCTTTAACGAATATCGCCAAGGAATTAAACTTGTAATTTTCTTTTTCATAAATGAATTAAAGATTAAAATTGTGTCGAAGTTTTTTTAATTTTCAAAAAAGGGCGCTTCGACTTGTCCCTTGAAAAATTTATACTTACACAAAAAAACATCTGTTAAACCTGTGTAGGTAGAAGCTTGATTTAAAAGCGAGGAAATATAAAATAACTTTTACTTATGCCCTTGAATATCTTTGTTGAAAACACCCAAAAACAATGTAATTTGTACTAATTAACGTTTGGAGGATAAGAATTATCCATTCTTTAATAAGCTTGATTTGATGTAGGGAATGTTTTAAAACATGATTTGAGTGTTCAGGTTGATAATATGAATAGGACTTAAATTTGTTTAATACTTGAATTGTTTTTTCTAAAATACTTGTTTTGACCGTATTTTAAATGCTGCATTCAAGCCATAAATGCAATTTCTCGAATAGACATAAGAATTGTAATAAGGAGAAGGAAATAATGGTTTATAAATTTTATAGGAATTGATATTGCTTGAGTTTAAATAATTGCAATCAAGATGCCCTCAAAAAAAATCCCCATCTTCATAAAATGAAAACGGGGATAAGTTATTGTTCTTCCCGGTTAAGGGTTTTTAAATTTATGCCGAATCGATGACTCTCGGCATAATTCCGACGTATTCGCGATTACTTCTTCACCACTCTAAATGTTTTTTGACTTCCATTTAAGGTTACGTTCATCAGATAAACTCCTGATTGAAGTTTCTCGGTGTCGATTTGTGCTTCTAAACTGTTAGGCTGAGCGCTAATCAGATTTTGTCCAAGCAAGTTATATACTTCAACACTTTCTATCTGCGATCCGGATTTTAGGATCAATTGATCTTTGACCGGGTTCGGATAGTAAGTAAAGTCGGCGAAAACTTGACTGTCAACAGACATCGGTTCTGTGGTGAACATTTCCGGTCCGGCTAAATCACTGTTGAGATTTGTACAAATCGCACGTACATACACTTCATAGTCAGTTTCTGGACTTAAGTCGGTTAAGGTAATTGCTGTCGTGTTTACCACTACAGACTCTCCTTCTATTTCCGGGTTAAATCCGGCTTCGTCGTAGATGACTTCCCATTGGGTTTCATCTCCTCCGGCAGTCCAAGATACTTCCACAGTTTCATCGCTGATTTCTCCGATTTCGATTTCGGTTGGTGCTAAGCAAACCGGCGTTTCATCCATTTGAACTTCTATACAAAACTCTCCTTCTTCCTGGTTGAAACCGCCTACTTTTACGTAGTAAGTTGCTCCTGGAGTTAGGCCTTCCAACTCTAAGAGACCTTCATCAGCAGCATTAGCACAACCGACTTCTACACCTAAAGTTGACATATCTTCACAGTC
>DATGSA010000095.1:0-6694 GCA_035303085.1 Flavobacteriaceae bacterium | reverse complement strand
CAGGTTCACAGGTTCACAGGTTCACAGGTTCACAGGTTCACAAGTTCACAAGTTCACAGGTTCACAAGTTCACAGGTTCACAAGTTCACAGGTTCACAAGTTCACAATTTCACAAGTTCACAGGTTCACAGGTTCACAGGTTCACAAGTTCACAGGTTCACAGTTTCACAAGTTCACAATTTCACAAGTTCACAAGTTCACAGGTTCACAACTCCTCCCCATATTGTTTTTCGTAGTACTTTCTGTATTCCCCGCTGGTTACATTCTTCAACCAATCTTGATTAGCTAAGTACCAATCAATGGTTTTAGCCAAACCTTGTTCAAAGTTTACGGTTGGTTTCCAGCCGAGTTCTGTGCTTATTTTTGTAGCATCAATCGCATAACGGAAGTCATGTCCGGGACGGTCTTTCACATACGAAATCAATCTTTCAGAATCTCCGGCAGGACGACCTAATTTTAAATCCATTTGATTGCAGAGCAATTCAACTAGTTCGATGTTTTTCCATTCGTTGAATCCACCGATATTATAAGTTTCTCCCGATTTCCCTTGATGAAAAATCAAATCGATTGCTTTGGCGTGATCTTCAACATAGAGCCAATCCCTGGTGTTATTGCCTTCGCCATAAACCGGCAGTTTTTTTCTTGAAATGATATTATTGATAAAAAGCGGAATTAGTTTTTCCGGAAATTGAAAAGGCCCATAATTATTGGAACAATTGCTAATGACAAAAGGAAGGTTGTAAGTTTCACCATAAGCCCGCACAAAATGATCGGAAGAAGCTTTGGAAGCGGAGTAGGGCGAGTTGGGGTCATATGGAGTGGTCTCTGTAAAATGACCGGTCAATCCTAAAGTTCCATAAACTTCATCTGTGCTGATATGATGAAACAATTTGTTTTTCCAGTTGTCTTGCCAAAGGTTTTTAAAGGAATTCAGCAAATTCAACGTGCCCAAAATATTGGTTTTAGCAAAAGCCAAAGGATGATCGATCGATCGATCTACATGGGATTCTGCTGCCAAATGAATGACATGGTCAAATTTATATAATTGAAAAAGCTTGTCGATTGCTTTCTCATCGGTAATATCAGCTTTGATAAAAGTATAGTTATCCGCATTTTCGATATCCTTGAGATTTTCTAAATTCCCCGCATAGGTTAAGAAATCTACGTTGAGGATCTTATATTCCCGATATTTTTTGACGAAATGACGTACCACATGCGAACCGATAAATCCCGCTCCTCCGGTGATTAAAATTGTTTTGGCGTTTGCTGCTTTCATAATTTTTTATTTGCAAGCTTGAATATTACGCAAAATATAAAGAATCTTTAAATATAAAAATTTTATGAAAAACACTGAACTGGTATTTATTTGCAAATCTGTCAATAATTAAAATCTAAAAAAAAGGAGACTGAAAGTATGATTTACATCAGGTTTTGCGCTGATTGTTGTCATTATGTTGATTTACAGTGGGTTAATGTTGATTAAAGTTCAATATTTTTGCATAAAGTGATAAATGTCATTTGTTGTGCCTTATAAAAGCTTCTTCTTTGTCAAGAATCATAAAAATCACGATAACTATGAAAAACTCAGTTTTAAAAACATTAATCTTTTCAGTGTTCTTTGTTTTTGCTATCCAATTTGGATTCACCCAAAGCACACTGCAATTACAAGCTAATCCGGAATTGGAAGTTTCAGGAACCTCTTCCTTACATGATTGGGAAATGCTTTCTGATCAAGCGTCTGGTAAAATGATAGCGGAAACAGCATCAGGGAAATTAAAAAGCATCGAATCTCTTGAAGTTATAATGCCCTCCGAAAGTATCGAAAGTGGTAAAAGGGGGATGGATAAAAAAGCTTATGAAGCATTGAAAACAAAAAAACATAAATCCATCACTTTTAAATTGAATAACGCTAACAAGTCTGGAGATACTTGGATATTAGATGGGACTTTCAAAATCGCAGGAGTTACTAAAAATGTGAAAATTAAAGCCGAAGAAACCTCTGATGAAGGCACTTACGGATTAAAAGGAGCTTATGAATTTAAGTTGACCGATTATGACATCACTCCGCCACGAGCTATGTTGGGAACTATAAAAACAGGAGATGAAGTGAAAATCTCCTATGATGTAAAATTTAAATAAGTATAAAAACCAAAATAAATATATAGTACATTATGAAAAAAATTGGATTATTATTAATCGCAGTAATTGGGTTTAGTTTTATCGGACAGGCTCAAAAGATTAAAGATCATATCGGTCTTGGAAAAGATGGAGAGATCATCAACTGGCGCGCTTATGATAAAAACGGGATCAACGTTTTTGAACCGCCAAAAGATACGACCAGTACCTCAAATGATGTTTATGTGAGATTAGGCGGTGCTTTTGCATTGCAATTTCAAGCCTTGACACACGAAAACAGTGGTCAGCAAGAGTTGTATGATATCGGAAACAACTTCAACTTGGCGACGGCTAATTTGAATATTGATGTTCGTCTTTATGACGGAATAAACCTTAATTTAGTCACTTATCTCTCTTCCAGACACCACCCAGAACCTTATGTAAAAGGTGGATATATTACCGTTGATAAATTGGATTTTATCGAAGAGGGATTCTTGGAAGATGTCATGGATAAACTAACCTTGAAATTCGGTCACATGGAAAATAACTATGGAGACGCGCATTTCAGAAGATCCGACAACGCTCAAGCATTATACAATCCATTTGTAGGAAATTATATTATGGATGCTTTTGTAACTGAAGTAGGTGCCGAGGTTTATTACCGTAACAATGGTTGGTTGGCTATGGCCGGAATGAGTAACGGTCGATTGAATCAAAATGCTAAATCAGGTACCAGTCCTTCGACGTTATTGAAATTGGGATACGACAAACAACTCAATCAAGATTTGAGAGTGAGACTCACAGGTTCTATGTACCACACCGCACAAAGCGAGAAAACTTGGTTGTATAGCGGTGACAGAGCCGGATCGAGATATTATTACGTGATGGAATTGCCCGATGCAAGTTCAGCAGGTAATTTTACCTCAGGTCGATTTGATCCCGGATTTAACAATAAAATGACCGCTTTTATGATAAACCCTTTTGTAAAATATAAAGGTTTGGAGTTCTTTGGTACAGCTGAATTTGTTCAGGGAAAAAACACTCCGGAACCGGATACAAGAGATGCGTTACAATTGGCAGGTGATTTGATTTATCGCTTTGGAAGAAATGATGATTTCTATGTCGGTGCTCGCTATAATATGGTTGATGCCGATTTAGCTTCAGGAGAAGATGTGAAAATCACTCGTTTTAATATTGGTGGCGGAATGTTCTTAACTGATAATATTATGATGAAGTTAGAATACGTGCAACAAGATTATGACGGATATAACCAAACGCCAAGACTTCACGAAGGTAAGTTTAGCGGATTTGTAGCCGAAGCAGCTATTTCATTCTAAAAAAAATAGATTGAGAAGTTTATGCGTGTTTTTAGTTTGTTGATTTTTGTAATTATATTGACTGGGTTTTCCCAGAATAATACCAAGAAGAATTACTTAACCTTAAATTCAAGCGAATTTATAGTGAAAGGAAAAACTTCAATTGGTAAATTCGATTGCAAACACGAATCACAGGCTAAAGACACGCTTTTACTTTACAAAGAAAATGGATTTTCCAAGAAAATTCGAGTCAGAAAATTCAGCTGTGGAAATTTTATTCTAACCGGGGATTTCAGAAAAACCCTAAAACACAAAGAATATCCGGAAGTTTATTTTAGGTTGATGGATGTTCAACCAAACGATGAGAAATTTGACAAGTTTACATTTGATTTATATTTGAAAATTGCAGGGAAAGAAAAATTTTTAGAAGACTTGACTTTAACTCAAAAAAATGAAGAACTCCACGGAGAGGTTCAGTTAAAATTCAGTGATTTTGATCTGAAACCACCCCGGAAATTAGGTGGTGCAATTACTGTGGAAGAAGATATCAAACTCGTCATCACTTTAAGTATAGAGGATATAGAATTATGGTGCGAAGTCTGTTAAGCCCTTTACTGGTTGTCATTACGGTTTTAATTATTCCATCAATTGGAGAGGCTTTGGTGTTTTTACCTTTGATTTTTTCCTTGGCTGTTAGTCTGGTTAATTTATCGAAATTGAAATCCAAAAATAAGGTTTGGGGCGTATTGCTTTTTCTGATACAAACCTATGTTGTTTTTCTGGGTTTGGCAATTACCACTTATTTATCGGAAGATCTTATAGAAAACCTCAGTCCCTCAAGTGAGGAAGAGTTTGCGTTAAGAGGAATTATTTTGGTGACTTTAGGAGGTTATTTGGCCGCTTTGTTGCTTTACTTCTTCTCCACTTTCCTGTTTGTCTTAGAAAGAAAAAGATTTGGATATTACATTCTCACCATCTGTTATGCTATCGTGGTTTTGGTGATGCAAGTTTTCTCAAAAGCGGAATACCTACAATTTGGTGTAGAAAAATTTGCCGCCTATCTGGTTTCTTGGGTGATTTTTATGAGCCTGGGTTTCAGTATTATCCTTAATAAGGATGAAATAACTACCTTTTTTAAATCCTTAAAACGAAACTGAATTCGTTATTGAACGTCATCTTTATTGGGGTTTCAAATCAACTTAATGTTTTGGAGAAAAAATTCAACACAACCACTCCAGAAACAATCAAAGTTATCCCTAAAATAGCGGGTAAGTCAATCGACTGTTTAAAGATGAATACAGAAATTAGCGCAGTCAATACAATTCCCAATCCGCCCCAAATAGCATAAGCTACGCCGAGTGGTAGAGTCTTTAAAGTTTGAGAAAAGAAATAAAAACTGATGATGTACGCTACAATGGTAATCAGTGTAGGAATGATTTTAGAAAATCCGTCGGACACTTTTAAAAAGCTGGATCCGACTACTTCAAATAATATGGCTAAAGCTAAATAAAGAAACTTCATAGTATTTTTTTTAAATGAATGTATGATGTTTTTTACACGAATGCTTGAGTAATCAACACTTTTGTTGGGTAGAAAATCACAAGTATTGTTGAGAAATCAGTTCTGCTAAGTTTAATTGGATTTTTTATTCCAACAGGAGCATTTTACGCTATTATTTCACCAATCATAATAATTTGGGCGTGCCCCCGCTCTTTATTAAAACCCAAATCTGTCTTGTTGATTAAAGATTTATTTTACCAATATGTTTTCACTTTCAAAAATCCGGGGTCGGGCTGTCCGCTATATCTTTTTTTCTTCAACTTTTTACTTTCAATCAAAATTGAATCGAAAAGAGAAATTCATCTTCCAATTCAACGTTATTTAAGAAAAAAAGGATGCCGCTTCCATCCCTCACGCAGAGAAGATTGCCAATAAATACATCACAGAACAATCGAGGAGTCAACTTCCATAAAAAACTTGTACTTCTCTAAAATCTCAAAGAGTTTATTTTTTAAATCCTATCTTTAATACTCACAATTCACAATTCACAATTCACAATTCACAGAGCTCACATTCTCATTTCAACATCCCAATAAAATCATCTTCAGAGATAAACGGAATTTCTAAATCTTCAGCTTGTTTTCGCTTCTTGGGACCAATGTTTTCCCCAGCTAAAAGATAATCCGTGTTTTTTGAAATCGATCCGGTGTTTTTTCCGCCGTTGTCTTCGATGAGTTGTTTCAACTCTTTTCTGGAATGTTTTTCGAAACTTCCGGTAATCACAATTGTTTTCCCTTCCAGAATATTGGTTTGATCGGCCAATTGTTCTTCGGAAATCTCCATTTGAAGACCGTAGTTTTTCAATCGATTGATGATTTTTAAATTATCTTCAGCGTGGAAAAAGGCAACGACACTTTCTGCAATTCGCTCGCCGATATCATCTACTTCCACCAAATTTTCAGCTGGTTGTTGTTTGATTTCTTCAATGCTTTTGTAATGTAAAGCCAGTTTTTTGGCAACGGTTTCTCCGACAAAACGAATTCCAAGCGCATATAAAACCCTTTCAAATGGGATTTTCTTTGAAGCTTCAATTCCATTGATTAAATTCTCAGCAGATTTTTCTGCCATGCGTTCCAAGGGTAAAACTTGTTCCTTTTTTAATTCATATAAATCCGCATAATTTTCAATCAGTTTCTCATCGACTAATAACCCGACTGTTTCTGCGCCCAAACCGGCGATATCCATGGCTTTTCTGGAAATAAAATGTTCAATTTTTCCTTTAACCTGTGGGGGACAAGCGGCGGAATTTGGACAATAGTGCAAGGCTTCTCCGGCAGCGCGAACCAATTCGGTATCGCATTCCGGACAGTTTTTGATATATGTAGTCGGTTGAGAATCCGGATCGCGTTTTTTAAAATCTACACCGACAATTTTAGGGATAATTTCTCCTCCCTTTTCCACAAAAACCGTATCGCCTTCGCGAACATCCAATTTCTCAATCTGATCGGCATTATACAAGGAAGCACGCTTGACGGTTGTACCGGCTATCTGTACGGCTTTTAAATTGGCCACCGGCGTTATCGCTCCGGTTCGTCCCACTTGGTAAGTGATGTTTTCTAAAGTTGTGGTGGCTTGCTCGGTTTTAAATTTATACGCCATCGCCCATCGAGGAGCTTTGGCGGTGTGTCCCAATTCTTCTTGCTGTTCGAGATTATTCACTTTCACCACTACGCCATCGGTTTCATAAGGCAATTCGTGGCGGT
>DATGSA010000094.1:0-12452 GCA_035303085.1 Flavobacteriaceae bacterium | reverse complement strand
CTTTCAGATTCTACCTCACGATAGACACCCTTGCCCTCAACTAACGGTTCTCGTCAAAATAAGCCCGTTCGGGACTTTAACCCTATAAGCAATGAACATGCATAGCAAACAAAAGACCCCTGTTTTAATTAACAGAAGTCTTTTATGAAAGTTAGTCATAATTGATAATAATAGAGCGAATTTGCTTTTTTTCTTTATAAAAAGATATAGAATCTTGTTTTTTGTTAATCTTTTTTATATGAATACTGTCATAAGGAATAGTTCCTGTTTCACAGGCAAAATCGTAAGAAGCGGATAAAACAGTACGGTCTCTTGTCATTTGTTCCTTTCTTGCTCCCTGACAACCCACTATTATAAACAAAACCAGAACAACACCTATTTTAAAAAATAACTCTCTCATCTTTCTATTTGTTTTCTACTTCAAAAAAAATAATTTCAAATACATCCTAGGTTCAAGTAACAAACGCAATTTTTAAGGAGTGAAAAATATGTTTTTTTTTCAGAAGGAGGAAAGGATGTTGGTCCCTTCCCACTTTCTGAACGGATATATGCTTGTATTTCCTCCGTCTAAAAATTGCAATATAAAGCACATAACCTTAGAACAAAGATACTAATTTCTTTAACCCTAAACGCACAAGGCGCATTTCAGGTCAAACTCAAAACCATATATGATTGGAAAGTAAGTACGTGAAAATCTTATAGTAGAAAATAGATTTTTACTTAAAATTCGAAGTGTATTAAAAAACGATACCTCAACAAATAGAGATATTGTCATAGTGCTCTATTTATCGAGGTATCAATTTGAAGAGTTTAACGCTATCAGCGAATTTTCAATTTATTTATAGCGCTGTATATCCTCCATCAATTACCAACTCACTTCCGGTAGTGAATTTGGATTCATCTGATAATAGATAAAGAATTCCATAAGCTATATCGATTTCTTCACCAAGTCTGCGGATTGGATGTAAGCTCACCAGGTCGTCATAAAAATTAGGGTCGTCTTCCCCCAACTTTTCTACCAACGGAGTCCAAACAAAACCCGGATGCACAGAATTCACTCTTATCTTATCTTTCGCATATTGGATGGCATCTGTTTTTGACATAAGTCTAACTGCTCCTTTGGAAGCGTGATATGGCGGTAAATCTGCTGCACCAACAATTCCATATATCGAGGAAATATTCACTATACTTCCTTTGCCTGATTTTTTCATATGCGGAACCGCATGTTTGGTACAGAGGAAAACCCCTTTGACGTTAATATTCATAACATCATCCCACTCTTTTTCAGTTACTTCAGTAGAGGGTTTATCTGCTCCCGCAATTCCCGCATTATTCACAAGTCCATCCAAGCTGCCAAATTCTTTAACGATTTCAGCGAAAACTTTTTCAATTTGCTCTTCATTGATAACATCAAGATTCCAAAATTTCGCTTCTCCTCCTGATTGGTTTATCTCTTCTGCCAAGGCCTGACCTTTTTCATTCTGAATATCGGTCAATACCACTTTTGCTCCGTGTTTTGCTAATAAAAGACTGGTTTCACGACCGAGTCCTGAAGCACCGCCGGTTACAACAATAACTTTGTTTTCTACTCTTTTCATAATTCAATAATTTTAAATTAATGTTTTTTTTAAATATCAGACAGTTTTATGACTGATATTGAGTTCAAGCTAAGTGATTTAAACATTAAATAATATGATATTTATCAGGTTGCCTAAATATCGTAAACCCGTAATTTGTAATTCCCGGTTATTCGCGTTAAGCATAGAAATGGAAAGTTTTCAGTGAGGTACAAGCAAGGACTATTAGGGGTGAGCTCGTCCGGGCTTTATGCAACGATGTTCCAAAAAACATTAATCCGCTATGAATTGCAAATCCTTGAAAGCTGTTTTAAAATAAACTTATCGGAAAAGCAGATTTCACTCAACATCAAAATTTTCTATGGCCACTCTTTTCTTGAGTTCATAAGCCTCAAAACCGAATTTTTGCCAAGTTTTGATGCCGATTTCATTTTTGGCCAGTACGGATAATTCAATATGTTCGATATGTCTGCTTTCAAACCATTTTTTAAGTGTTTTTAAAAATTTTCTGGCGATACCAAGTTTTCGAAACTCCTCTTCTACAAACACATCGTTTATATATCCGTTTTGCGCTACCTTAAATACCGGAGAACGGGTTTGAATTTCGCCTGCTGCATATCCGAATAATTGGCCCTCTTTTTCTGCCACCAGTAAAACCTTATTCTCCGAATTCAGACAACCTTCCAAGAACATACGATAGATTTCATCTGCCTTTTCGATCGGCGTAAAGTAGGTGTCAAATTCGGAGTGTTGTTTTAATAGATTCATTCCATACTGGGTGAGTTGATCTAAGTCTTCCGGTTTTGCTTTTCTTATTTCCATAGAGATTTGTTGACTGGTTTAAGCTATACGATTTCCTTCAAAGTTATTTTCTTTCTCAATGTTTTGTAAAATACAAGAAGGATTAAACTTCGTTTCTCAAAGTTATCATAAAATCACCTTATTATCTGGCAATAAAAAATTGAGTTTCAGCAGAATTGATTTGTATTTTAGAAATTGGCGAAACTCGATATTACTTATTCCCCGAAGGAAAGAATCTCCTGAAATTTATAACATGATTTTACCGGGAAGCTGCGTTAGGGATTGAACGGCGTGTTTGAGCTCTTTTGTGATTTTAAATTGAAGGAGTTAATTTATCCGAGAAACATAATTCGAAAAAACACATCTTGGTTTAACATAAGCACAAAAAGCGAGTAGTGAAAGCCCGACCCGTTTTTCACGGGGAACGCCCAAAAAATTATTTCACCATAATAACCTTTTTGTCAATGGGAAGATTTTGAAATTCCAAATGAATCGCTGTACCCCTCTTACCTCGTAAAACTGCGCTCAACTGTGTTTTACAGGAGTTTGTAAACCTCGATTATTTCACGAAATTTTCAACATTTACTTTTTGGCGATCAGAAAGAAGCGCCGTGGAAGACTGTAATCCAACAATAAAGTTATATATTTTAAAATTATTTGACACAAAAAAATATGCAAATGCAATCGATAAAAATCCATTTCTTAGGTGCTGCTCAGACTGTAACCGGTTCCAAATATTTGATTGAAACTCCTGAAAAAAACATTATGATAGATTGCGGGGTATTTCAAGGTCCGGAAGAAATCCAAAAGAAAAACTGGACAAAATTACCGATAGATGAATCAACTATTGACACAGTTCTGTTGACTCACGGTCATTTAGATCACACCGGATATCTGCCTCGTTTGGTGAGACACGGATTTAGTGGAGATATTATCGGGACTGCTCCCACTTTGGCTATCGCAAAAATAATTGTGTTGGACAGTGGCAGAATCCACGAGGAAGAGGCGAAAAGAGCCAACAAAGAAATTCCGAAGTGGCAGAAACCCATCAAACCTTTTTACACTGAGAAGGATGCCAAAAGAACGCTTGGATTTTTTAATGTGAAAGATCCTGATTTATGGTTCAGGCTTTCAGAAAACATAAAATATCGTTTTCGTTACAACGGTCATATCATCGGTGCGACCTATATAGAACTGGATATTTTTGGAAAGCGGTTTGTTTTTTCCGGCGACATTGGACGAGAAAATGATTTCTTGTTGTATCCAGCAAAAGGACCGAAACAAGCTGATTATCTCTTTATGGAAAGCACCTACGGAGATCGGTTACATACTGCGGAAAATGTGTCTGAAAAACTGAGAAACTCGATTAAACAGACTGTTCAAAGTCGGGGTAATTTGATCATCCCATCCTTTGCCGTAGAACGGTCACAGAAGCTTATGTTCCTGTTATCAGAATTGAGAAAAAACAATCAAGCTTTCAACATCCCTATTTTTATCGACAGTCCGATGGGAAATAGTGTATTGAAAGTTTATGAAGATTTCCCGGAGTGGCACAGACTTACCAGAAAAGAATTTAGAATGATGGGCAATCGGATGGATATTATCACTTCTTACAGGCAAACTCGCAAAACCATACACATTCCCGGTCCAAAAGTGATTATTGCCGGAAGTGGTATGGTTTCCGGTGGAAGGGTCTTGAATTATTTGACACATCTTATCGACAAATCGAATACCGCTATTCTTCTGGCCGGATATCAAGCAGAGGATACGCTTGGAAGAGCGCTTTTAGAAGGAATAAAGGAAGTAGAGCTCTACGGAAATTATCATCCGGTGAGAGCAAAGATAGATCGTATTGAAAATCTCTCCGCCCATGCCGATCAGCAAGAACTGATGAATTGGACTTCTCGGATAAAAAACACGCCAAAAGAAACTTTTTTAGTCCACGGAGAATTTTCTGCACAGAAAGTCTTAAAAGAAAAACTCAACGACAAATATGATTGGAAAGTAACTATCCCTGAATTGGACAGCGTGAAGGAAATTGATATCTGAGCATCTAATTTTCAATAAACGAGCAAGCCCTATCTTCTGATGATTTTTTGGCTTATTTAATTTTTGGCAAATAAAAAACCATCCGTTAAGATGGTTTTTTAATGCTAAGTCTGTGTTTGTTTTATTTATAGCAATTTTACGTTTACCGCACTTGGTCCTTTTTCTTCTTGTTCGATATCAAACTGAACGCGGTCATTCTCACGAATTTTGTCGATAAGATTACTGGCGTGAACGAAAACATCTTGATCTGAGTTTTCCATTTCAATAAAACCAAACCCTTTGGCTCTATTAAAAAACTTCACTGTGCCTTCGTTTATTTCATTTTCTTCTTTGTTATTCGTCAATTTATTTATTAGTCTTTTAAACATGATTTCTGTATTATATTATTAAGATTCGTTGTTTGCCTCTAAAAGGCAATTGGCGATTCAACTCTTTGAGTTTTTCTTTTAACGAAAGTTATATAGTTGACTTTTCTCCTATGATTCCGAAGAGGTTTTGTCAATTTCCTCGACATTTCATAGTGGAAGTTTCAAATCCGGCATAAAATCCCACAGACAAAAAATTTCTATTACCGAAAAAGTCAAGTTAAATTAAAACTCCTTAGTACTTAAAACTATCGTTATTAAAATTCTCTTCATTTCTACCGTCCGTATGTGCTTGGCGACGGTTGATAAATCAAAAAAGAAAATAAGAGATTTATTGAAATTATTAGGAACTTTAAAACGCAAAGAATTAAATCAATTTGGGGTAAATGTAGGTTAAAACAATTACTTTCCCTACATTAATCTGTTAAAACACGGCTTTATCATAATTCAGAAGCACTCCTAAAAGCTTTTACTTGTTTTCCCTTTCTCTTTCAATCTTAGAACATTTTAAAAAATGGGGTTCTACCACGAATTTAATGGGTTATTATTTATAATCGTAAAAAGCCTATAATCATCAGTTCGAAACCCGCTAAAAAAATTTTAAGTCCTTAGACGGATGACATCTATTAATTGTGAGTAATTGAATTTAACTTTTTATGGAGGCGTAAATGATGAAAAACAACATTTTTTCAAGAACTCCAACCACATCAAGAGTTTATGGTTCTTAGTCTTTTTTAGGAAAAATCTACAAAGAAGTAGATAGCTTAACTTGGGAGGCGGAAACACCCCGCCCTGCGGGCACCCCTCTACGAGAGGGGAATTTCGTTTGCTCATCAAATTGTGATTTCATAAAATATTTAACGGAGTTATTGGGATTACGCGTTTGAATTTTTCCAAAGTACTTGTGTAGCGTTGTAAAACTTTGAAAAAGTAGGCAGTCGCTTTGTATGTACTTTTCCAAAATTCTCGAATCTTCCCTTGGTCTTTGGAAAAGTTTACGCGTCCTCCTTGAAAGTTATTTTAAATTCTTGGACAGATAAAACACGATCAGTTGTAACTGTTTAAATTAAAAAACATATTTGAATGGATAACAATCATTCTCCTACTATTGATTTTTATTTATTGGAAAATCGATGAACCTTTCTATATTTACAAAAATCAAAATAAAGCCATGAAAATAGTCTCCTGGAATGTAAATGGAATAAGAGCAATAACGAAGAAAGATTTCTTTGAAGACATTAGGGAAATAGATCCGGACATTCTTTGCCTTCAAGAAACCAAAGCGCAAGATGAACAGGTAGAAAAAGCGTTAGCGGAAATGACCGGTTACCATCAGTATTATAATTCGGCCGAAAGGAAAGGCTATTCAGGAGTTGCATTTCTCAGTAAAATCAAACCGATTTCTGTCGTCAATGATATGGGGGTGGAAGAACACGATAATGAAGGCCGTGTACAATGTGCGGAATTTGAGGATTTTTATTTGGTCAATGTCTATGTTCCTAATTCCGGTGCTAAACTGGTCAGACTGGATTACCGAGAAAAATGGGATGAAGATTTTCGCAATTATCTAAAGAAATTGAACGAAATTAAACCTGTTGTGCTGGCGGGGGATTTGAATGTAGCACATCAGGCCATCGACCTTAAAAACGACAAGGCTAATTACAACAAATCGGCAGGTTACACCCAAACAGAAATCGACGGAATGGACAGTCTCTTAGACTCCGGCTTTGTGGATTCTTACAGACATTTTCATCCCGACACGGTAGCTTACACGTATTGGAGTTATAGATTCAAATCGAGAGAGCGCAACACCGGTTGGCGTTTAGATTACTTTTTAGTCAGCGATGCGTTGATCGATAAAGTAAATAAAGTTGAAATCCTCTCGGATTATTATGGGTCGGACCACTGTCCTATTAAGCTTGATTTAGAAGTGTGATTGACCAATTTACTTATTTCATCGTTTTTGAAATGATATTTGTTATTCTTTTTGTGCTTTAATCACTACAAAACCACCCCCTCCAAAACCTTTTTTGGGTTGTTCAATTTGATCGGTATTCAGCGCAAAAAGCGTTTGCCAATATTCAAGTTTACCAAAGCCGGCTTGTGTTAATAAATCGGTTAATTCTTGTGTAGAATGAAAATGAGCATCTTTATAGAACTTATTTTCATCTTTTACCGCTTCGTATTTTTCTCCCAACTCACTTTCTCGATCTATAATTGCCAAGATAATTTCACCTTTTGGTTTTAATATTCTACGAATTTCAGAAAATGCTTTGGGGATATTGCTCAAGAAGCACACTGTGGTAACCATCAAAGCAAAATCAAAACTTTCATCTTCTATGGGGAGATCTTCGGCGACAGCTTTGATTACTTCAATTCCTCTTTTTGTTGCAATTTCGGCCATATTTTCAGCTGGTTCCACCCCGTGTTTAACTCCCAATGGCTGAGCAAAACGACCGGTTCCAACCCCGATTTCTATTCCTTTCTTTTTAAGAGGTATAGCCTGCTTTAAAGCCAGTAACTCAGATTGATAAGCTGATTGATGTCTTTCAAACCACGTGTCGTAATCCCCTGTGTGTTTGTCAAATATTTTGAATTTGCCTTTCAACATGTCTCGATGTGTTTTTTAAAGAGTTGATTCTTTAAAGATAAAGGATTTCCGAACAACTCAATTGATCTTAATCAATGAAATGGAAATTGCAAAACTTCACTCTTTATTTTTGTCACGGAAAAACCTGTAACTCAACTTCTTTCGCTATTGAATTTTACAGGCATACCAAATACACAACCGCAACTTTCGTGAAACAGACAATAATTTCAGTAAGGTGATAATTATCAGCTTTTAACACCTTCAAAAAGGGTATTTTTGGACAAACTTTAAAACACTCAATCAGATACAATTATCAAACAGTACTGGATTTTATTATTCAAATCGAATTTTTCACGCTATCGATACCAATACCTTACTGTTAAAAATCAAATCGGTTTTCAGGTAATAAAATTTAAAGACAATAAAAAAATATGAAGCCTCTCTACGCGAAATTACTACTCATACCGGTTCTTATCTTCTTGACCAACGCAGTTTACCCACAGCAAGACAGTATTGTCTTAAGCTTGGATGATGCGGTCAATCTTGCGCTTGACAACAACACTGAAGTTTCTGTTGCTGAACAAAGTGTTGAATCTGCTGAATTCGCAAAAAAAGAAGCGGTTGGGAATTTCTTACCGAAACTGTATTTATCGGCTAATTATTTCAGAAATATCAATAGACCGGTGATTTTCTTACCCGACATTTTTGATATGGGAAATACAGCTACCAAACTTGGTTCTTTGAATGATTATCGTGCTTCTTTAAACATTGCCGTTCCCGTTTATTCCAATCAAAATCAGCACAACAAAAAACTGGCGGACACACAACTCGACTATCAAAAGGAAACTGCCCGGTATGCTCGTCAACAAGTCACGAATGCTACAAAAAAAGCTTATTTCAATTATCTGATCGCTCAGGAAGTTGTAGCAGTACAACAAAAACAACTGGAAAATGCGGAGGATATTCTGGTGGATATCAAAAAAAGAAGAAGACTGGGAACAACAACCGACCACGATTTGACTGCTGCGAAAGTACAAGTATCTCAAGCTAAAAGCAGTTTATTGGAAGCTCAAAACAATATTATGCCTTTGGCAAACACCCTAAAACTCCTGCTGAATTTAGAACCTGATCAAAATCTAAAATTAACTGAACCGATAGCAGTTATTCAAGAAGAGCTCATCGTCGATGTGGATATGGAAACCATGTTGGAGGACAATAGCGTTTTGAAGCAATTGGCCTTAGAAGTTGAAATGAACAAGAATCAAATCAAAATGGAAAAATCCGCTTATTATCCTACGTTGGAAGCTATTGGGAATTATAATTTCCAAGCGCAGGAAGATGGGTTTGATGTGGCGCATTATGATTGGGTCAATACGAGTTTAGTGGGCTTGCAGTTGCAGTTCAGTATTTTTAATGGAAATATTACAAAAAACAGAGTAAAACAGGCGGAGATTAAACAGCGCATAGCAGAGGAAGAGAAAGCACATACCAGTAAAGACTATCAAATGCAGTTGCAAGAGCTACGCTCAAAATTAGATTTTGCCTCAAAAAAGATCAATGTTCAGCATGAAAATATGAATCTCACGGAAGAGGCTTTAGCATTGGCGCGGAAGAGATACGATTTTGGAGTGGGTACTTTTTTAGAGGTAAATGATGCAGTGCTTTCTTATACACAAGCTCGACTTAGTTGGTTGCAAGCCATTTCCGAATATAAAGTTGCGTATTATGATTATCAGTTACTTTTAGGAGAAGATTAAATAGGAATGAAGAATTATCGTAAGCGATTCTAAAACAGTAAACAAAAGACAATGAAAAAATCTACAATTATCATATTGGTTATAATAGCCCTGGGTGTTTTAGGCTATTTCTTTGTTCTGCCAAAGTTGGAAAGCAGAAAATTGGAATACACTTATACCGCGATAAAAAAGGGAGATATTGAAACTTTGATTTCCAGTACCGGAACTTTGGAAGCTATCAATACCGTGGAAGTAGGAACCCAAATATCAGGTACCATTTCAAAAATATATGTCGATTACAACGATGAGGTAAAAGCCGGGCAACTTTTGGCAGAAATGGATATGCGTTTACTTCAGACAAATCTGCTGACGGCTCAAGCCAATTTAGGCGTTAATAAAGCGAGTTTACAACAAGCAGAAGAAGAATTTGAACGCAGTGAAGAATTATATGAAGAAAATGTCATTACCGAACAACAATATAAAAATGCACTTTATGCCTATGAGCAGGCTTTAAGCGCCAAGAAAGCTTCAGAAGCTTCGGTTCAGAACATTGAGGTAAACATGGGTTATGCTAAAATCACTTCGCCCATAGATGGCACGGTAACGGAAAGAACTGTAGAAGAAGGGCAAACTGTAGCGGCGAGTTTTACGACTCCGCGAATGTTTATAATTGCGGAAGACCTTTCAAAAATGCAGATTCTCGCCGATGTGGACGAAAGCGATATCGGGTATATAAAAGATGGCATGGAAGTTCGGTTTACGGTACAAACTTTCCCTGAAAAAGAATTTCATGGTCAGGTCAGTCAAATCAGATTACAGCCCATCAAAATCAACAATGTCGTTAATTATCAAGCTGTTGTTGGCGTAAACAATGAAAAAGGTTTGTTGTTACCCGGGATGACGGCCAACATTGATTTTGTATCTCAAACTGCTGAAGATGTTTTAATGATCAATAATTCGGCTTTGCGCTTTAGACCGAATGAAGCTATGCTTGAAGAGATCAAACCCACTTTAGAAGAAAGGGCAAATCGCATTCCTGCCGACACGATTCGACAGCAATTTTTAGCTGCAATCAACAATGAGGAAACTTATACGCCTGCCAATTTCAAACGAAAATTACCTTCAAACATCAACGGCTTTTTTGTGGAAGACGAAAATGGAGATCTGGACTTTCAATTTATAGAAATTGGGATTTCTTCCGGGCTCGATTCAGAAATTAAAGAGTTTTTAAACAGGGAACCTATGGAACCGGGAGACAAAGCAATCAACAGTATTAAAACCAAAAAGTAAGATGTCATTAAAAAAAGTAATTGAAACCAAAAAGTTGAGTCGCATATTTAAAAACGGTGAAATTGAAGTAAAAGCACTTACCGATATCGATATTGTGATTGAAGAAGGTGAATTTGTTTCCATCATGGGCTCGTCCGGCTCAGGGAAATCTACTTTATTGCATATTCTTGGGTGTTTGGACAGACCGACTTCGGGTGAATATGAGTTGGATGGCGTGCACGTTAATATTTTGGATAATGACCAGCTTGCGGATATTCGCAATCAGAAAATTGGATTTATTTTTCAAAGTTATAATCTTCTTTCCCGGACCAGCGCATTAGAAAATGTAGAGCTTCCATTAATTTACGACCGAACGGGAAAGTTTCCAAACACCAAAGAGCTCGCCAAAAATGCCTTGGCACAAGTTGGTTTAGCCGATCGGGTGTATCATAAAACCAATGAATTATCCGGCGGGCAACAACAGCGGGTGGCCATTGCCAGGGCTTTAATCAATAATCCCGCCCTTATTTTGGCCGACGAACCAACCGGAAACTTGGATACTTTAGCCAGCATAAATATCGCTGATTTATTTGTCGAACTCAACAATAAAGGGAAAACCATAATTATGATTACTCACGAAGAATATATAGCACAATTTGCCAAGCGGATGATTTACTTGAGAGACGGTCGCGTGTTGACCGATGAAATTATAGCTAATCGCAATACCAAGGAAAAAGCCTTAAAAGAATTGGAATTATCTGAAGAATAAAACTGACAGCATAAGAAAGAGATGAAATTATTTATAAGAATACTTAAGGTTGCTTTTAAAGCGATCAATAAAAATCGCAGTCGCAGTTTGTTGACGATGTTGGGGATTATTATCGGCGTTGCTGCTGTTATTATGACCATTTCTGCAGGGGAAGGTGCTACATTACAAGTACGGTCGCAAATCTCGGGTTTAGGAACTAATTTATTGATGATTTCAACCAAAAGAGAGCATCGTGGCGGTATTAATGTGAGAAAAGGAAGACCGTTGGAAAAATCCGATTATGATATTCTAAAACGAAATTCCGTTTGGATGCCACAATTATCTCCGGTAGTAGCGATGGGCATACAAGCCATTGGCCCGGAGAGTCACGAAACCTCTACTATTTATGGAGTTTCTAAAGATTATTTCAGCATCATGAATAAAGAAGTTTCATCAGGTGATGAATTTACCGAAGAAGATGTACAGACCGCTGCGAAAGTTTGTGTTATTGGAGAAGAAGTAAGAGAAGAACTTTTTCCCGGACAAGATCCCATTGGAAGACAAATTCGAATAGATAAAGTTCCGTTTACGATTATTGGCGTTTTAAAAGAAGTCGGAGGTGGTGGCGGAATGGGTGGTCAAGATCAGGATAATGTTGTGATTGCTCCGCACACCACGGTGCAAAACAGACTTTATGGAAGTACGGAATACAATATGATTGTGGCCAGCGCCTTAACGGAAAACAACATCGCAGATGCTGAATTTGAAGCGACTACCTTGTTAAGAGAAGCACATCGATTATTGCAAGATCAAGAGGATGATTTTCAGATTACCACACAGATAGAACTGCAAGAAATCACCGGGAATGTCACCGGGATTTTGACGATTTTATTAGGGGCGATTGCCAGTGTTTCTCTGTTAGTCGGAGGAATTGGAATTATGAATATCATGTTGGTTTCCGTTACAGAGCGAACAAGAGAAATCGGAACTCGATTAGCGATTGGCGCCAGAGAAAGTGATATTTTAACACAGTTTTTAATCGAAGCGATTGTCTTGAGTTTAGCAGGAGGGATTATAGGAATAATTATTGGAATTATCGGAAATTATATCATCTATCAATCTACCGGATTTTATATCCCCACCTCGGGGTATTCTATCTTAATCGGATTTGGATTTGCCGCGGTAATCGGAACTGCTTTTGGGTATTTCCCGGCACGAAAAGCTGCTAAACTCAATCCGATAGATGCTATTCGCTATGAGTGAAATGAATTTAATTATGAGCAAGATATTGTGATAATATATAAGTTAACCCTCTTT
>DATGSA010000093.1:0-13080 GCA_035303085.1 Flavobacteriaceae bacterium | reverse complement strand
ACTTAATGCCTTAATGGTTCAAAATCCAAGGGTTACGTAAAATTAAAACATTAAGAAATTAAGGGGCATTAAGAGCGAGCCGTTCTTAATGAATCTCTTAATGGACTTAATGCCTTAATGGTTCAAACTTTAAATTCCAGCTTTTGTGATTAATCTCATCGTCCTGATTTTCCATTATAGTTTTACCTTTTTAAAAGTTTTTCTAATCCCAAAAGTTCAAAAACGAAGAGCTCTTAATAAAATTCCTTAAATTTAGACTTTATTCAGCAATAGCGCACTGATTTATTTTCTCAAATAACACACCGATGCTCAAAAAACTTGGCTTACTTTTTTTACTCTTATTTTCTTTCGGATTAACTCATGCACAGCAAACGGCCACACGCGCTGACAGCTTAAGAGGAGGATTGCGACCGGAGCGCACAAACTTCGATATTTTAAAATACGACTTATCAGTTGAAGTGGATCCCGAGAAAAAATATATCTCAGGAAACAACAACATTACTTTTAAAGTTCTTGAAAACGCCAATCGCATGCAGTTGGATTTATTTGAGAATATGCAAATCGACTCTATCATTTTTCAAGGAGAAAACTTATTCTACGAAAGGGAATACAATGCCGTTATTATCGATTTTCCTACAACTTTACCAAAAGGCATGACGACAAATTTAGATTTTTACTACTCTGGAAATCCAATAATCGCTGAAAACCCACCTTGGGATGGCGGATTTATTTTCACCAAAGACCTAACCGGAAAAGACTGGATCAGCGTTGCCGTTCAAGGAACCGGCGCAAGTTTGTGGTATCCCAATAAAGACCATCGCAGCGATAAACCAGAGGAAGCGGAGATTCATGTCACCGCTCCCCAAGGTTTGATGAATGTTTCCAACGGCCGTTTCACCGGAAAAAAAGAATTACCCGATGGTAGAACTACTTGGTCGTATAAAGTTTCTTATCCAATTAATAATTACAATTTAATACTGAACATCGGAGATTACGTTCACTTTTCCGATCAATTTGAAGATATAGATTTAGATTATTACGTAATGCCTTACAACCTCATAAAAGCTAAAAAGCAATTTGAAGAAGTCAAAGACATGTTGGCGTGTTTTACCGATAAATTCGGGGAATACCCTTTCAAAAAAGATGGTTATAAAATCATAGAGTCGCCCTATTTAGGAATGGAACATCAAAGTGGAATTGCTTATGGAAATGATTTCAGAAATGGATATAATGGAAGGGATATTTCCAATTCCGGCGTCGGACGGAAATTTGATTTTATCATTATCCATGAATCCGGTCACGAATGGTTTGGCAACAGCATCACAGCGGCCGACATCGCAGATATGTGGATTCAGGAAGGCTTTACGTCTTACGCAGAAATCGTTTACATCGAATGTCGCTGGGGAAAACAAGATGCTTTAAAATACCTCAACGGTTTGCGAAGAACTCGAATCGAAAACAAAGAACCTATCATCGGGGAATATGGCATCAATAAAACCGGCTCCGGTGATATGTATTATAAAGGAGCGAATATGCTTCACACCATTCGAACCGCTATTGATGACGATAAAAAATGGTGGAAAATGCTGAAAGATTTAAATAAAAAACTCAAATACCAATCTACTAATTCCGAAGAGGTTATTGATTTTCTCAACCAACAAACCGAACTGAATTTAAAACCGATATTTGAACAATACCTGAATTTTACAAAAATTCCAGAATTACAATTCAAAAAAGACAAAGGAGAAATTTTTTATAGATGGGAAGCGGATGCGGTGAATTTTGAGATGCCGATTAACATTGGAATTTCCGGGAAGTCAAAACGTATTTACGTTACAAAATACTGGCAAAAATTAGATCAAAAAGCGGACTTGAGAAAAATTTCGGCCGACGAAATTAATAATTATATCAATTTTCGAGTTTTTAAATAATCTCCGCTAACCTGCGAAAAAAGGCTAAAGCATTTGGAAAAAACCGAATACTTGCTTACCAAATATTCTCAGATTATGATTTAACTAATAATTCAACTATCTTAGTCCTATAATTCTAATGTAAAGCCCAAAGCCATGAAAAACTACACCATTATTTTATTATTATTCATCGCAAGTATCGGAGCAAGTTGTTCTTTTCAAAACAAAGTTGCTCAGAAAAAGGAAGTATTGGACAGAGAAGCTTTTGTCGATTCTATCAGTGAACCCAACGTTCAATTACTCGATATCCGGACGCCGATGGAATATGAAAACGACGGTCATTTCCAGAATGCCGAAAATATAGATTATGAATCGGATAACTTTTATTCGAAAGTCGAGAAGAATTTTGATAAAGCTAAACCGCTTTACCTTCACTGCAAAGGCGGAATCAAAAGCCAGAAAGCAAGCAATGAATTATTGGATAAAGGATTTGAAAAAGTTTACGTGTTAAAAGGAGGTTACGACGATTGGACTCCGGAAATGCAAGCGGAGAAAAAGGCGGAAATGAAAAAGAAAAACAAATAGCATAAATTAATCATTTTAAAAACTGAGTTTTAGGTGATTTCTAAAACTCAGTTTTTTTATGGGGCAATCTTTACTCTAAGCTTCAGATTCTTTTAGTTGGATTCATCAGTCGAATCTTGTTGAAAAATAATCGGCAATTGATAAATCACTTTAACGGGTTTGCCTCGCTGCGTAGCCGGCTTCATTTGAGGCAATAATTCTATCACTCGAATAACCTCTGTCTCTAATTCTTTTTGAGGAGCTCGAACTTTTATTTCGGCGACATCGCCTTTAGCCGTAACTGCAAATTGTGTATTTATTCTTATTTCCCCATCAGATTCATCTGCTAAGTCGGTATTAAAATGTTCTAAAACATGCTGTTGAATGCGTTGTTGAAAATCAGCTTTCGCTTCTTCAGCATTTTCAAATGTTTCTGCTTTCTTAAAAGCTGGAGGATTTGAGACCATCGCAAAAGGGTAAACATCTTCCTCATCTTGATCACTCTCTGGCGCTGGCGGTACTGGAGGAGGTGGTGGTATTTGTTCAGCTGCATTATTATCCTGAGCGGATTCATCATTTGAACAAGACACATACGTTAACATCAACATTATCAATGGAATTGACAATAGATATTTTAATTTCGATTTGCGGGTTGATTTTGCTTGGTGTAACATCATAATTCGTGTTTTAAGGGTTTGATTAGTAAAAAATGAATTGACAAAAGAAAGTTGCTGCGTACCGAATGCTGTATTAAGTAACACTTCGGTATAAACCGATTTATCTTGTATTTCTACCGTTCTTTTATCTGCAATAAATTCGTGTACTTCTGAAATGTACTTTTGAAAAATATACAGGAAAGGATTGAACCAAAACAAGATTTTCAAAATTTCAAAATAGAGCAAATCCCAAGAATGTTTCTCAGCATAGTGAACTTTCTCGTGCACCACAATTGTTTGCTTTTCTGTTTCGGGTATTTCTGCTCCTATAAATATGTGGTTCAAAAAAGTGAAAGCGTCTTTTCGATTAGGTAAAACAATCAACTCCACCCCGGCATAAAACTCAACTTTTCCTTGCTTTTTAAGTTGAAGAAGTTTTATCAATCGTCTTAAACATAGCAGTAAACTTATCCCCAATCCCAATCCGTAAATCGCCCATAAAATTGTTTTTAAAGAGAATAGATTCTCAGCGTTGGTTACCTCAGTCAAACCCTGATTGGATATATAAATTCCTTGTAACAATTCCTCCGATTTTTGTGTAAAAACATATTCAGAAGAAGTTATCTGTAAAAATTCCAAGGATATTAGCGGAATTATGGCAGCGATAACAGGAATGAGCAATAAGTATAGTCGATTGGCATTAAAAAAGGTTTCCTTTCTGAACAGCAAATAATAAATCAGCCAGAAGCCAAAAGAGAATAAAACGAGATGGATTGCGTACGTAATCATGCTTTCTTGTTTTTATTGATTTCGTTTAAGACTTCTTCTAAATCACTAATGCTTAGCTGATTTTTATTTACAAAAAAGGAAACCATGTTTTTTAAAGATCCTTCAAAATAATTATCCTTCAACTTAGACAAGGTAAATTTGCTATAAGCTTCTTTACTGACCAGCGGAAAATAAATATGTCCTCTCCCCTGCTTTCGGTAATTCACAAAATCCTTGTCCTGCAAAATCCGAACGATAGTCGATACTGTGTTATAAGCCGGTTTGGGTTCAGGCATTTCCTCCATTAATGTCGCTACATTAGCTTCACCGAGCTTCCATAAATACTGCATTATTTCTTCCTCGGCTTTGGTGAGTGTTTTCATATTTTAGAACTAAGAGTTTAGGTTTACACCACAAACATAAACTAAAGTTTTCGTTTAAACTAAGTTTTTAGGTGGTAAATAGAAATTCTTTTTAAAAAATTGGTTCTCATCATACGTGAATTGGGAAATAATTTCAGCAGGAAATCAATATAAAAGATGTGAAAGAAGCATTTCGATAGATTTTGAACTAAATCTGTATTGAATAATGTCAAAGTATTAAAGATGTCAAAGTATTAAAGATGACAAAGACTATTAAAGATGACAAAGACATATTGATAATTTTCTTGCAACGCAAGACTTGTCATTTCATCTTCAGCAACAGATTAAAGACTCACCTTGTAAATAACCAAAATACAACTAACATTTCCCAAATCCCTATTCGTCTAATAGATTTCTTTGTATTTTTGCGGAAGTTTTATCATAAACACGGAAAAATAAAATTATGAAGAAATATGACGTTGCCGTCATCGGCTCAGGACCCGGAGGATATGTTGCCGCCATTCGTTGCGCACAACTCGGGATGAAAACTGCAATTATTGAAAAATATTCAACTATGGGAGGAACCTGCTTAAACGTAGGATGTATCCCTTCCAAAGCTTTGTTGGATTCTTCTCACCATTATGAAGATACGCTTCACAACATAGCAGACCACGGAATTGAAGTTCCTGAAGATGTCAAGCTGAATATCAAAAAGATGATGGAACGGAAGTCGGCCGTAGTGGAAACCACCACAAAAGGAATCGACTATCTCATGGACAAAAACAAAATCGATACTTATCAAGGGGTCGGGTCTTTTGAAGATAAAACCACCATAAAAATCACTCCTGAAGAAGGAGAGGAACAAAAGATAGAAGCTAAAAAAACCATTATTGCCACCGGCAGTAAGCCCGCCAATTTGCCTTTTATAGAACTCAATAAGAAAAACATCATCACTTCAACTGAGATATTGAGCTTAGAGGAAGTACCTAAACACTTGATGGTTATAGGTGGCGGAGCGATTGGCTTGGAGTTAGGTCAAGTTTACCGACGATTAGGTGCAGAAGTAACGGTTATTGAATATATGGATCGTATTATCCCAACAATGGATAAGGATCAAAGCAAGGAGCTTCGCAAGGTGATGAAAAAGCAAGGCGTGAAATTTGCCTTATCTCACCAAGTTAAATCGGTTGAAAATAAAGATGGTGAAGTAATCATTAAAGCGACTGATAAAAAAGACAAAGAAGTCGAATTCAAAGGAGACTACTGTTTGGTTTCTGTAGGAAGAAGACCTTACACCGACGGATTGAATGCAGATAAAGCAGGCGTCAAACTCAATGACAAAGGTCAGGTAGAGGTCAATGAAAAACTACAGACCAGCACAGAAAATATTTATGCGATTGGCGATGTCATCAAAGGCGCAATGTTGGCCCACAAAGCTTCTGATGAAGGGACTTTTGTAGCTGAAATGATTGACGGACAAAAACCTCATATCGACTATAACTTGATTCCGGGAGTGGTTTATACTTGGCCGGAAGTAGCTTCTGTTGGAAAAACGGCAGAACAGCTCAAAGAAGAAAAAATTGAAGTTAAAGCCGGAAAATTCCCTATGCGTGCTTTAGGACGTTCCAGAGCGAGTGGAGATATCGACGGATTTGTAAAAATCTTGGCCGATAAAGAAACGGATGAAATTTTAGGCGCACATATCGTGGGAGCTCGTGCTGCAGATATGATTGCAGAATTGGTAGTAGCCATGGAATACAGAGCCAGCGCAGAAGATATCGCGATGATCAGTCACGCTCACCCAACGTATTCGGAAGGTATCCGAGAAGCAGCGATGGACGCAACCGAATCTCGACCGATTCACGTGTAATCATCTTTAAAATAATTTATTTTATAAAGATCCATTTCACAACACTGTGGAATGGATTTTTTTGTGGTGATGAAAAACTACTTTAAAAAATCGAGGTTTTTGTAGAAACCGCATGGAAACCTCAGGGAGGTAACAGGAATATAGAAATCAACATATAAATCCATCAAAAAATCCCGTAGGGATGACATTATCAAAAGGATGATAAAGTGAAATCAAGCCTGTGATTACAATAGCATAAAAGATGACAACGCACTATCTTAAGCTTCCCTAAATAGCGTTGACCATCCGCAAAATCACAATATAAAATCCTTAACTTTGGAACTCTAAAAAACCGCCAAGATGAAATACTCCGAAATCACCAAAAAAGATCTTGAATTTTTCCACAGCATTTTAGATTCCAAACACATCCTGACAGACGAGGAAAGCTTGTTGGAATGCGCGTCTGACAAAACCGAAGACTTGGTTTTTAAACCCGCCGTGGTATTACAACCAAACTCAACCGAAGATGTCAGTGCTATTTTAAAACACTGCAATCAACGCAATCTTCCCATTGTCCCACGCGGTGCAGGAACCGGATTGAGTGGCGGAGCTCTGCCTATTCATGGAGGCGTTGTTTTAGATATGCAAAAGATGAATCGCATTTTAAATATCGATGTTAAAAACTTTCAGGTAACGACAGAATCGGGAGTGATTACCGAAGAACTGATGATTGCTGTTCGCAAACACGGCTTGCTGTACCCTGTGGATCCCGCCAGTAAAGGAAGTTGTTTTATCGGCGGGAATATTGCTGAAAATTCCGGCGGTGCAAGAGCGGTAAAATACGGTGTCGTTCAAGATCAGGTTTTAAATTTAGAAATTGTTTTACCCAATGGAGAAGTGATGTGGACTGGTGCCAATACCTTAAAAAATGCTACCGGTTATAATTTGACGCAACTCATCGTCGGTTCTGAGGGAACTTTAGCTGTGGTGACTAAGATTGTTCTGAAACTCATAAAAGCACCTACGGAAGATTTATCGGTTTTTGTTCCTTTTCAATCTGCTAAAGATGCTTGCGAAGCGGTTCACAAGATTTTCATGGCGGGTTATACCCCTTCGGCTTTAGAATTTATGGAAAGAGACGCCATCGATATTGCCCAAGAATATATAGGAGAAAAATTCATCAAATTAAAAGAGGACATCAATGCCGCTTTACTCATTGAAGTTGATGGCACCGATCAAGAGCAATTGATGCAAGAAATCGAAGGCATTTTTGACGTGTTGCAAGAATTTGAAACTGGAGAAATCCTTTTTGCCGATAACTCTGCCCACAAAGAAAGTTTATGGAAAGTTCGCAGTGTAATGGGAGAAGCCGCTAAAAGCGCGTCGATTTATAAGGAAGAAGACACTGTGGTACCGCGAGCAGAATTGCCGAAACTTATCGAAAAAGTGAAAGCGCTGGGAAAAGAATACGGCTTCCACTCTGTTGTTTATGGTCACGCCGGAGATGGAAACCTTCACATTAATATTTTGAAAAAAGACATGTCGGATGATCACTGGAATAATGTATTGCCTAAAGCTATTCGAGAGTTATTCGTTTATACCCGTAGTTTAGGCGGGACCATCAGTGGGGAGCATGGAATTGGATACGTGCAAAAACCTTATATGAATACGGTTTTCTCAAATACCAGCTTAGGATTACAGCGACAAATCAAAAAAGTGTTTGATCCGAATAATATTTTAAATCCAGGAAAAATATTTGAATATGAGACAGATCAATAATACAAACGCAGTAAAACGAACTTTTATATTCATCTAAATCCATAAAAACGAGACCGCAAAGTTCCCTGTTTTTAAAAATATTCCTAAATCTCCTAATAATGCCATCGCATTCATTATATTTGCGGAACTTATTTAAGGATCTGAAATTTCAAGTTATATGAACTTACACGAATACCAAGCGAAAGCGATTTTAAACGATTTTGGAGTAACCATCCAACGCGGAATTGTAGCTACTACTCCTGAGGAAGCTGTTGATGCAGCTAAGAAACTAACCGAAGAAACCGGAACCGGATGGCACGTCATCAAAGCCCAAGTTCACGCGGGAGGTCGCGGAAAAGGTGGAGGTGTAAAGCTGGTCAAAAACCTACAAGAGGTAAAAGATGTAGCCGGCGAGATCCTCGGAATGACCTTGGTTACCCCTCAAACTTCTGAAGAGGGCAAAAAAGTTCATCAAATTATGGTCACTGAAGATGTATATTACCCGGGTGAAAATGAGCCGGAAGAATATTACATGTCAGTGCTTTTAAATCGTAATACCGCACGCACCATCATTATGTATTCCCCTGAAGGTGGAATGGATATTGAATCGGTTGCAGAAAAAACCCCGGAAAAAGTATTTACTGAAGAAATAGATCCGGCAACGGGTTTACTTCCTTTTCAAGCAAGACGAATTGCATTCAACCTTGGACTTTCAGGAAAAGCTTTTAAAGAAATGGTCAAATTTGTAGGAAATCTTTACAACGCCTATGAAAAATCTGACTCTACCCTCTTTGAAATCAACCCAGTACTCAAAGCCAGTGACGATAAGATTTTGGCGGTAGATGCGAAGGTTACTTTAGATGATAGTGCGCTTTACCGTCATAAAGACTACGCAGAATTACGCGATGAACGCGAAGAAAACCCAATTGAAGTCGAAGCTGCTAAAGCGGGATTAAATTATGTTGATTTAGACGGAAATGTCGGTTGTATGGTTAACGGAGCAGGGTTAGCCATGTCCACTATGGATTTAATTAAGCAAGCCGGTGGAAATCCTGCCAACTTCTTAGACGTTGGAGGAACAGCGGATGCAGAACGCGTGGAAGAAGCTTTCCGTTTGATTTTGAAAGATGATAATGTAGAAGCTATTTTGATTAATATCTTTGGTGGAATCGTTCGTTGTGATCGCGTTGCTCAAGGAATTATCGATGCGTATAAAAACATGGGAGATCAAATCAAAGTTCCTATCATCGTTCGTTTACAAGGAACCAATGCTGAAGAAGCTAAGAAAATGATCGACGGAAGCGGACTGAATGTTGAAAGCGCAATAACCTTCCAAGAAGCAGCAGACAAAGTTCAAAAAGTATTGAGCTAATATATCTCCAGCTATATTCATATAAAAAATCCCGTTCAGTACTGAGCGGGATTTTTTTGTTATATGAATTACAACCTCTACTATTTATCGCCTTTTTTCCCTTTAAAAGATGATCTCTTTTGCTGATCAAACCTCTTCCTCTTTTTAAACTTTGGTTTAGATTTAGGGGAATCAAACTTCTTTTTGGATCTATTCTTCCTTTTATCCGGCATAGGTCCACGCAGATGAATTATCAATCCATCGAGAAAATTTCTCAGAAATTGATCACCACATTCCATATACTTAGGATGCCCTTCCCTTCTGAAAATCGCTCCCAATTCACTTTTAGTAACTTTAAAATCTACCAAAGCACAGACTTCAACAATATCATCATTGGTCATTTTGTGTGCTACTCTTAATTTTTTAAAAATATCATTATTCGATAAACCCATCTTATATTTTTTGTTTTGACAATTTACAAAGTTACTTGGTTTAAAAGAAATAACTGTCATTTTTTATATGAATTGAAAATACCTTAAGCGAACAAGCCACTATGTCACCTCAAACCAACTCAAAGATGACATAAAGTCCGTTTTTTGAATTGGTATTTAGTTTGTTCTATAGATAGCGAGTTTGAAAATAAAAACAGTAACAATTTAAAACATATATATTATGAATATAATGAGAAGAAATCACTGGCTTCCCTCCGTTTTAGATGAAATGTTTAACGGAGATTGGATTGAAACCAACAACCCGATTTACAATTTCAATAAAAACATTCCTGCAACGAATGTAAAAGAAACCAACGATGAATTTATCTTGGAGATTGCTGCTCCGGGATTGAAGAAAGAAGATTTTGAAATCGAATTGGACGAAAATGTACTTACTATTTCTTCAGAAAATAAAACAACTGAGGAAACTGAGGAGAAAAACTATACTATTAGAGAATTCGGTTACGATTCCTTCAAACGATCTTTTACTTTACCCAAGAGCATTGACAATTCAAAAATCTCAGCTGACTATGCAGACGGCGTTTTAAAAATCGATTTACCAAAACGCGAAGAAGCAAAAGTTCAGCCGAAACGTTTGATTGAGATTGCTTAATCGGCAACAAGTTGAAAATTAATTATTAACCTTAAAACCTAAAAATTATGAGTTTAGCAAGAAAAGACAATTGGTTACCCGCTGTATTTGACGATATTTTTAACCAAGATTGGTTATCGGAAATCGATCGTACACAGCGAATTGGAAAAAGCGTTCCCGCAGTAAATGTAAAAGAAACCGACGACAATTTTGTTGTGGAAGTAGCTGCACCGGGAATGAAAAAAGAAGATTTCTCCATAGAATTGGACAATAAAATGCTTACCGTTTCTTCTGAAATCAAAGAAGAGCACGTAAGTGAAAACGAAGATGAACAATTCACCAGAAAAGAGTTTAGCTACGCTTCATTTAGTCGTTCGTTCACCTTACCGGAGAGTGTTGACAACTCAAAAATCTCAGCTGATTATGCTGATGGTGTTCTGAAAATAGATCTCCCAAAACGCGAAGAGGCTAAAACAGAAGCTAAACGCAAAATTGAAATTAAGTAATTTATATTTCAATCGGAATAATAAAAACCGCCAAAATTGGCGGTTTTTTTTATGCGCGAAAGTATTTGTTGTTATTAAATTCAAAATTATATCTGATGATAAATAATTAAACATAAAAAATTAGCGTAAGTTATTCCGCCCTTTCAGGACTTTGGGAATGGGTACTGATCATCAATATATCGGGCGATGCCCGATACTAAGGTATCGACGCCCTTTCAGGGCTATACAATTTTATTATGTTGATTATTGGATCTGGAAAGCAGTATGAAATCCAAAATACTATTCACGGGATTTATAAAAAAACATCTTGAGAGAGCAAAATATCTAAACATAACGCCCTATGCTCGAAGCATAACCCAAGAGACCAAGCCTTGAAAGGGCACAACAAATCAACGTAACGCTCGCTAATCAATCCAATTCCATAAGTAGCCTCCTCTCCTAAGACTCTTCCTTCTCCCTCACCTCAATCCGCGGTGGGATTAATTCATAGACTACCGGGGTCACGACTCTTGACAGTAAAGTGGAACTGATTAATCCGCCGATTATTACAATCGCTAATGGGGATATCAAGGGGTTACTCGACATTGCGATAGGCGTTAATCCTCCAATTGCAGTTAAGGTTGTCAGAACAATCGGTAAGAATCTTGCTTCACTTGCTCGTTCAATCGCTTCGACCAGAGGCACTCCTTTCATCCTTAATTCATTGGTGAAATCAACTAATAATATCGTGTTTTTAACCTCGATTCCCGCTAAGGCAATCAGTCCGATTGTAGCTACAAAAGACAAAGATTCTCCTGCTATCAACAAAGCTACTACTGCTCCAACTACTCCCAAAGGAATAACTGACAAGACGATTACTGTACTTTTCAAAGTACCAAATTGTAAAATAAGCACAGCGATAAACATAAAAGCAGCAACCAAGATCACACTTCCAAATCCACCGAAAGACTCTTCTCTTCCTTCTACTTCTCCCCCCATTTCATAATGGTAACCTTGCGGCATATCGAATTGATCCATCTTATCGATCACTTTATCGATTACGTCATTATTCAGATAGCCTTTTTGAACAAAAGAAGTCACCGTAGCCATTCTCACTTTATTTAATCGATCGATACTCACCGGGGAACTTTCCAATTCAAAATCTGCAACTTGGACAATAGGAACAGCATTTCCATCAATTGCATCTACGTAAATATCTTTAAATATCGACAAATCTGTATAAGCCGCTCGTGGAACTGTTAGTCGGATATCATAATCATCATCGTCTTCTGTAGGATCGGAGAAACTCCCTACGCTAAGTCCTACAATTGCGGTTCGAACAGCTTTACCGATATTAGCTATCGGCACTCCTAAAGATTGCGCTTTTGCTTTATTGATCCGAACCCGAATATCGGATTTTAAATTCTTGATTTTATTGCCAACATACAAACTACCTTCAGTCGATTCAATTTCTTTTTCAACCCGCCCGGCTATACTCCTTAAACTATCTAAGTTGTCGCCCAAAATGCGTACCTCTACCGGAGCTTCCATCGGCATTCCTTGTTCAAAATCTTTTATTTCAATTTTTGAACCTTCAAAATATCGCCATTTATTCCTCAATTTATCAATAATCTCCTTTTTCTCTTTTGCCCTGATTTCGGAATCGAGCTGTACAAATATTTGGGCAAAATCTTCACTTTCATTTTTTTGGGATTCGTTATAAAAAATTTGCGGATTTCCTTTACCCACATTAGAAGTGAAATAATTCACCTCCGGAATATCTTTCAATTCTTTCTCTAAATTTCGTACAACAGAATCAGTGTAATAGATATTGGATTGTAAGGGCGCATTAATATTAATCAAAAATTGCGGTTTTTCTGAAGAAGGGAATAAACTTAACCCGACTACCGGAATCAACAATAAAGAACCTCCAAAAATCAACCCTGCAATTAACAAAGTTATCCAAGGATATTTCAATCCCCTTTCCAAAAGTGGCGCGTAGGTTTTGTGGATTCCTTTTTGCAAAGCCTGTAAAACCACATTTCCTTCCTTACTCTTAGTAGGTTTTAAAATTTTAGTTGATAAAAATGGAACTACGGTTAAAGCAACAATCATCGATCCCACCACAGTTGCGATAATAGAAATAGGCAGACTTCTAATAAAATCTCCCGATTCTTCCGGTAAGAATACCAACGGTAAAAAAGCAATCACCAACGTGGCAGTACACCCCAACACGGCTTTGGTAATCTGTGCGGTCGCTTTTTTGACGGCTTCCAATCGCGGATATCCTTCGC
>DATGSA010000092.1:0-5635 GCA_035303085.1 Flavobacteriaceae bacterium | reverse complement strand
CCGAACGCTGGGAAATCCACTTTATTATCGGTTATTACCGCAGCGAAACCAAAAATCGCCAATTATGAGTTCACCACTTTAAAACCCAATCTGGGGATCGTTCAACATCGCAGTTATCAGACTTTTGTTGTAGCCGATATTCCCGGAATTATTGAAGGTGCAGCAGAAGGAAAAGGACTGGGACATTTGTTTTTAAGACATATCGAAAGAAACTCCACTCTGCTGTTTGTCATCCCGTGTGATTCGATGGATATTAAAAAAGAATATGATATATTAAAAGATGAGCTTCGTCGATATAAACCGGAATTATTGGACAAAGATCGACTAATTGCTATTTCTAAATGCGATTTGTTGGATGAAGAATTAAAAGCTGAACTCGATCAAGAATTAAAAGCAGCTTTTACGGACATTGAATATATCTTCATTTCAGCAGTTAGTGAATTGGGGCTTTCAGAATTAAAAGATAAACTCTGGGATATTTTAAATCAACCTGCGGAGCAGTAATTCTTAAGCTCAAGTTGAAATATATCGTTCAAAACATAAAAAGGTATGAAAAGGGCAAACATTCTAATTTTTTTCAGTCTGATATTGTTCACTTCTTGTGGAGGAGTCAAAACCTATACGGATTATGATGAAACTTTAGATTACAACCAATTTAAAACCTTCGATTTTTATGATCCGATGGAAACCGGTTTGGATGACTTGGATGAAAAGCGATTGAAAACAAGTTTAAGGGAGGTTTTAGCAGAAGAAGGATTTGAGCAACAAGAAGATCCAGATTTTATGATCAATTTTTATAGCGAATCATATCAGAAAAAACGCCAGCATAATATCGGAGTAAGAGTTGGCACTTTTGGCAGAAATGTAGGGGGCAGTTTAGGAAGTGGCATTCCTATTAATTCGTCGGAAAACATCATAAATATTACTGTGGAATTCGCAGAAACTGCAAACAATGAATTATTCTGGCAGGGTGTAGCGGAAGGAAAATTAAGTCCTAAATCCGCCCCTGAAGAGCGCAGGGCTTATTTTAAAAAAGCAATTCAGAAGTTATTGAAATCTTATCCGCCAAAATCCAAATAATCCCTTAGTATTAATACTCCAGCAAGGCAATAAAAGGAGCATCTTTAATCTTTTCTCTACCTTTTAAGGCTTTGAGTTCGAGCAAAAAATTATACTGTATCACATTTCCTCCGCATTGATTGACCAATTGTGAAGTAGCTGCAGCCGTTCCACCGGTTGCCAAAACATCGTCGTGAATCAGCACGTTTTCTCCTTTTTTAATCGCATCCTGATGAATTTCCAATTGATCTTTTCCATACTCCAAATCATAGGCTGCTTGAAACCTGTCAAAGGGCAATTTTCCCGTCTTGCGTACAGGAACCAACCCAACATCTAAACGCTGTGCAAGCAGAGTGGCGAAGAAAAAACCTCTGGCTTCTACTCCAACCACTTTATCTATTTTAATATCCGGTAATTCTTCGATAAATCTTTCTACACAAAACCGCATTGCTTCCGGATTTAATAGTAGCGGCGTAATATCTCGGTAAATAATACCTTTATTAGGAAAGTCGGGTACTGAACGAATAAAGTCACTTAGATTCATAATGGTATTTTGAAACTAATATAAAGCCATTTTAGGAATAGCAGTCTTTAAGCAGGAAAAAATATTTTCAAAAAAAATAATCTATTATTATATTGGGTTAAGACTTTTAATATGCTTATATTTGCAACCGTTAAATTGGCCTCGTGGCGCAACTGAATAGCGCATCTGATTACGGCTCAGAAGGTTGCAGGTTTGAATCCTGCCGAGGTCACTTGAAGCAGAAAAGCACGTTCAAAAACAGAACGTGCTTTTTTCTATTTAACCATGAAAATCCAAACTACTACAAACCTATTATAACTGTATAGTATAGTGGCTTCTGACCTATTATCAGGTTAAAACAATTTACAGGTCTCTGATAGATTCGAAATTTAAGAGAGAAAAATAAGAAGCCGAACAACGCTAATTGTTCGGCTTTATATATTTGATATTCTCAGATAATCCTATTCTTATGAACTCTAATATTACGAGTTAAAGTCATCAAATCTGATATTTTCTTCAGGAATTCCAAAGTCGAGACCCATTTTTTCCACGGCCATATTCATCATTGGGGGTCCGCAGAAATAAAGTTCGATTTCTTCAGGCTCTTCGTGATGATTCAGATAGTTATCTATTACCGCTTGGTGAATAAATCCGACGAAACCATCTCCTTCTTCATCGTCAATATTCTTTTTTACCTTCCAGTTATCCTCTTCTAAAGGCTCTGATAAGGCCATAAAGAAACGGAAGTTCGGAAACTCTTCTTCTAGTTCTCTAAAATGGTCAATATAGAACATTTCTCTTCTTGACCGTCCACCGTACCAGTAGGTAACTTTTCGTCCGGTTTTAACAGTTTTGAACAAGTGATATAGGTGAGATCGCAACGGAGCCATACCTGCACCACCGCCGACATATAACATTTCAGCATCGCTTTCATTGATAAAGAACTCTCCAAATGGTCCGGAGACAATACAAGTGTCACCAACTTCTAATCCAAAGATATAAGAAGAAGCGATTCCGGGATTTACATTCATCCAAGTTCCTTTTTTCTTATCAAACGGTGGGGTTTCTACACGAACGTTAAGCATAATTCGTCTTCCCTCTGCTGGATAAGAAGCCATAGAATACGCTCTTTCTACCACTTCATTATTTTTCATTACCAATGGGCGTAAATCATATTTGTCCCACTCCGATTCAAACTTATCGGGTTCTCCTGGGTGTTCTTCCGGATGTGCTTCAATGTCGATATTTTTAAATTCCACAATACATCTGGGCACTTCAATTTGGATATATCCTCCGGGTTTGTAATTCATATCTTCGGGAACTTCAATAACGAATTCCTTAATAAAAGAAGCTACGTTGTAATTGCTAACGACTTTCGCCTCCCATTTTTTCACGCCAAAAACAGATTCGGGAATCTCGATCTTCAAGTCGTCTTTAACCCTAACCATACAGCTTAAACGCCATCCATCTGCGATTTCTCTGTAAGAAAACTGTGGGGTTTCGGTAGCTAATATTGTTCCTCCTCCTTCTGTAATTACACATTTACATTCACCACAAGTACCTTGCCCCCCACAAGCAGAAGGAAGATAAAGTTTATTATTACTCAGGGTAGACAACAAGGTATCCCCTGATTTGACCTCCATATCTCTTTCATTATTGATATTTATATTCACCGGTCCGGAAGGCACCAATTTAAACTTGGCATAAAGTAAGATCCCAACCAGGATCAAGATTAACACCAAGAAGATAACTATACCAGCGACTATTGTTAGTATGTCCATAATATTGTAATTCTATATTTTTATAATGAAATCCCCATAAAACTCATAAATCCAATTGCCATTAATCCACAAATGATAAAGGTAATTCCCAATCCTTTGAGGGGTTTAGGCACATTGGAATAGGCCATTTTTTCGCGAATTGCCGCGATACCCAAGATAGCAAGGAACCAGCCCACGCCACTTCCTAAACCATACACTAATGCTTCGGAGATATTGAAAAAATCTTTTTGTTGCATAAAAAGAGAACCTCCGAGAATAGCACAGTTTACCGCAATCAGAGGAAGGAATATTCCCAACGCATCATAGAGTGCCGGCGATAATTTTTCAATTACCATTTCCACCAATTGCACCATTGCCGCAATCACCGCAATAAAGATAATCAAACTTAAAAAGCTCAGATTAACACTTTCAAAATCTTCTCCAAGCCAAGATAGGGCCCCGGCTTGTAACAAATAATTATCCAATAAGTAATTGATCGGCACGGTAATTCCCAAAACGAAAATTACAGCTGCTCCCAATCCTACGGCTGTTTTCACATTTTTTGATACTGCCAAATAGGAACACATTCCCAGGAAGTATGCAAAAATCATATTTTCTATAAATATACTTTTGACAAATAAGTTTAGATAATCCATAATTTATAGGCTCTTTAATTATTAAGCTTCATCTTCTTCAATTAACTCAGTGTATTTGGTTCGTTGCAACCAGATCAACACCCCAATAACAATCAATGCCATCGGTGCGAGCAACATCATTCCGTTGTCGACATACCCTAAGGCATAAAGTCCGGTTGAGTCTGCGGGGGTGTCTCCTTGCGTTCCTAAGACTTCAAATCCTAACAGCTTACCTGAACCAAAAAGTTCTCTAAAAAAGGCGACAACGATCAATATCAATCCGTAACCTGCAGCGTTTCCAATCCCATCTAACAAAGATTTATAAGGCGGTTTAGACATGGCAAAGGCTTCCAATCGACCCATAACAATACAGTTGGTAATAATCAATCCCACAAAAATGGACAGTTGTTTACTGACATCATAAGCAAAAGCTTCCAAGAATTGATCGATCAATGCCACTAAAGTAGCAATTACTACCAGTTGCACGATAATTCGGATTCTTCCGGGAATAATATTTCGCATTAAAGAAATTATAAGGCTGCTAAAAGCCATTACAAAAACTACTGCGAGCGACATAACGATGGCGGGTTCCAATTGAACTGTAATTGCCAAAGCCGAGCAAACTCCAAGAATTTGTACGGTAATCGGATCATCTCCACTTAAGGGATCGGTCAACAATCTTCGATTACCAATTGAGAACAAACCTTCTTTTTCTTCCATTTTTGAAACAAAAAGAATCATTCCATTATCGATGGCTTCTTCTTTGCTCATCTTCGAAGACCCTTCACTTTCTCTGACCATTTCCTTGTCAGGTAAATGCGCGTTTGTTTTATTAATATCTTCTTTTATCATAGTGATAAGTTTATAAATTTTTCGAATACTGAATTTTCACATCAGTATGTTCTTGAAAATACGGAACGTAATGTCTTAGACGTTCCTGAATCATATTCTCCACTCCATTTGCTGTAAGAGTAGAACCTGAAATACCGTCAACGGCGTGATCATCTTTGTCATTACCGCCAGTATATCCTTTTACGACCGAAATTCCAACCAGATTACCATCTTTATCCAGAATTTTTTCATCTATAAAGCTATCTTCAAACCAATCTTTAGTGATTTCTGCTCCTAATCCGGCGGTTTCTCCTTTATGGTCAAAAATGGTTCCTTGTACGGTATTCACATCGTCTTTCAAAGACATATATCCCCAGATGGCATCCCAAAGTCCGGAGCCATAGAGCGGCACGATATAATATTTCTTTCCTTCTACTTCGGCGATGTATAAAGGGAAAACTTGTTGATCAACGGGTTTTCTTACTTCTTGTCCAAGATCCACGTCAAAAGCATTTACAGATTCATCTATACTTCCATCAGAACGAAGTGCAAGCTCTTCTACAATATATTTGTCATAATTTTCTTCAGCTAAGTCACGCGATAAAAAGACTTCTTCCCCATCTTGTTCAACTGTTTTAATCCCGATTGAACTCAAAATATCTTGCATTTTTTCCGCACGGCGATTAATCTCTTGTCTTTCCGACAAAGAAGTTGCTGCAAAAGCTAAAGAAGCCGCTACCACAACAACCATGACTGTAGCAAAAATAAAGGTATATCTATTACTATTTACATCCATCTTTAAGCTGATTTTAATTTAGTTTCCAAAC
>DATGSA010000091.1:0-12647 GCA_035303085.1 Flavobacteriaceae bacterium | reverse complement strand
TGAAATATTGATCTGCACCTCTGCGTGGAACCACAAAATCCTATATAAGGAAACTCAGCTCACAGTTCACAGTTTTCAACTCACCATTCTCAATTCTTGACCAACTTCCCGGTTTTTACTTTTTGTCCATTTTGACTGAGTCGATATAAATAAAGAAAATCGTTAATTGGATTGGGATAAAGGGTCAAATTGGATATCTGATGATCTTCAACCGACATATAAGGTACATTCTGAAAACGGGCTTCATCTCCTATTATCATTGATAACAATTAACTCCTTGTGCTCCTCCAGTTGGTTGATTGTATAAGAAAAATGAAAGAGATGGGAAAAATCGTGTCCTAAATACAATTCATAATTATTCCAAAATTCATAAAAATAGACATCACTTAAAATTATATTTCCCTCTAAATTACAATATGAATTTGTTGTTTCATCTAAACGAACCCTATTGTTCATAAGAAACATCAACGGTCGCATATAAAACTCATCTTCTTCTTCCAAAACCATATCACTAGTAGGACCTGCACAAAAATTAAGTAAAACACCCACCGTGTTTTGAGAAAACGAACCAACTTCAAACTCAACAAATTCAATTTCTTCGTTAGGAGTAAATGACATTTCTTCTTCATCAATTATCATTTTGGTTAAATACCAAGTTTGATCGGTTAACGCTTCCGGTGGGTTCTCCACTCCTTGGGCTTTTAAAATATTTGAAAACCCACAAATGAAGATGCTAATTAAAATCAATTTTATTTTCGTTTTCATCGCGAATAGGTGTTTAATTTTTAATCAGCTTCCCGGTTTTTATCACTTTTTCCCCATTTTGACGGATTTGGTAAAAATACATGCCTTCTGCAAGCTGCGCTACATTTAAGCCTTCAGTGGAATTATTTGCTTTTTTACTGCACACAACTCTTCCACTGGGATTGAAGATTTTTATTTCTACAGGTTTAGTAAGGTTTGTTATGTAAAGGAAATCGTTAGTCGGATTGGGATAAAGTTTTATATCTTCACTTTTGACTTTAAAATTTACCGATAGTGGCATATCTCCGTAGAAAGCTTGATCTCCATCATCATTGGTTATCACCAGCGCAGCGTGATTGTCATGTTCAGTAATCAAAAAGTCAAATAATAGCGTTTCAGGAGCTTCATTTTGCTTCCAAAAATCATAAAAATACAACGCGTGATAATCCAGTAACTCAAGATATAAAGCTGGAGGAGCGTAACTACAATAATCCATAGCCAAACAAGTAAAATAACCTCTTTTAAATTGATGGTTATTTTCAAATTCAATTTCGGTTCCACAATCCGCACAAAAGCTGATGGCAATTCCGCTGATTACATTACCATCTTGATTTTCAAGCTCATCCGTATATAATGGAGATTGATCTATAGTTTGATTGGGAACAAAAGGATGTTCTTCCCCATCAATGATTAATTTGGTCAGATACCATTCGTTGTTCGCAAAGTCCTCTTGAGCAGGATCGAACTCTTGGGCAATCAATAAATTGGAAATTAGAAACAAGAGGAATACTCCTATAAAAAAGCATTCTCTTTTTATAAGGCAGGGAATTGAATAAAAAAATGACCAAGCCTTCATCTTTGATAAACTAAAAAAATGATTTCCTCTCAATATAAAATATTTTCTTAGCAAAACCAAAATAAAACCACTTAAATATTAAAAATTTTAGTCTTTTAAGCTTTATATCAAAAAATCTCAAAACAAAATCTACTACAAGAATTTATCGGAAATATGATTAATGACTACAGCTGGTTGCGTATTTTGATTTACAGAAAGTAAGCTAAGACCTATTACGATGACGCGTTCAAAACTTTTATTATAATTTATTTTAAACTTTAATGAGGATGCTTTGCTACTTACAAAGGGCAACCCTTCCTGTTTCAAAAATCAACAAGTTGATTTTTGAAACTGTCCTTCCCTTGAAAAAAGGGAAGGAGCTTTTATAGGGGCGAGTAGAATGTACTTGTTGGAAAATTATGATGCGTTTCTATATGTAAAAATGATGTGACTCTATATATGAGACTGAAAAATCCTATTTAGGAAAAATCACAAATCATAAATCATCATTCTCAATTCTTTAAAAAAAGTTTTGTTAACCGCTGAGATCCGCGTGAAGGATGGAAGCGGCATCCTTTTTTTCTTTCAGAATGTAATTTAGTGATTTAATTTTGTTGTAGCAGATAGCTCGAATTGAAAAAGCGGACGTGTAGAAAAAAAGATATAGCGGACAGCCTGACCCCGGATTTTAAAGGGAAACTAAATTGATTACAGAAAAGTTTCACTCAAAAAGCAAGTCATTATTTACCGGTAAAGCCGGGGGCACGCCCAAAAAATTATAATTATAGGAAGAAATCCCACACCAAACCGAAACGGATATTCCAGTCGCGGTAAGGTTCGTATGGTGCGGCATAATGACCGTTGCCGTCTAATAAGGTGGTGAGGTTTTCGACTTTAAAGAAAATTCTGGTTTGGCGGACGCGGGCATTGAAGAAAAAGTCCAAGCGACTGAAGCCTTTTATCTTTTCAAAATCTTGCACATAAAACTCGCCCAACACCGGATCATAAGCATCGGCGCGGAAACCGGTGAAATAATTGAAGGTGAATCCGGTTTGGAGATACAGGTTGCGATCGAACCAATAATCTTTGTAATACAAGCTTTGACGCGTGATAAAATCGGCTACGCGGAAGACTTGCTCTCCTTCCAGTACTTTTTGATAAAGCACGGTATTATCAAGCGAGAAACGACCATAGTCAAATTCGCGTTGGGCTTTAATCCGCACATAATTGATATCAGAGTCGTATTGATACGGTGTGATCAAACTATCGGCTAATATTTCGGGATTGTTGTTGTCGCGCAATCCGAAATAAGCATAGTTGTGAATCCGGGTATAATCCAAATCCACATTGGCAATTTTTTCGGATTTCAACCGCACATTGAGTCGTTGGGTCTGCACATTTTTAAAATCGTTGTACCAATTATAATTTTTATAATCACTCTGATAAAGCAAGAAATTATAATTCGGTTTTTGGGAATTAATCATTAGTCCTGCTTCTACCCTATTTTCCGCATCAAATTGATAACCGGCTTTTGCTTTAAAATAATTTCCGTCGAAATCTCCTATGGTATTAATCATCAAATCACCGACGAGTTCAAATCCGCCGATATTCTTTTGATAGGAAGCGCCAAGGGAAACGATATCGCCCTTGAGTCGATTGGGAATGGTTCCGGCATCGAGATTTAGCTTTCTTTTGTATCCATAATTATAATTGCTATGACGCGCTTTGAAAGCTATTTTTCCTAAGATATTATTTTGGTATCTGGCGGATAAGGTATTGGATACTTCCTGAAACTCGGTCAAATCACGGAGTTCGTTATTTTGATAAGAATTTCCGTATTGTGCAAAGGGTGATGTTTGGTCAAAATAATATTCTTTATCGGTGAAATTCAATTCATGGCCCAATCGAATTTCATTGTTGTTTTGCTCTCCCGAACCTTCCACCAAATTGAAGTGTTGTTTGACAAAAAATCGTTTGGCACGAAGAAGGCGTTCGGCATTTTCATATTTAACATCCAAAATGGAACGGTCTGAATATTCATTGCTTTGTGAGGCGAATTGTGAATTGGAAAGATCGGTTAATCCTCCATTTTGTTCTGCGGATAGATTTTGACTGATAAAATGACTGTGGATCTGATAGCGTTCATTCTTGGTTTTGTAACTCCAAGTGGTTCGAAAACTGCCTTGACTGGCCATTAGATGTCGGTATTTCCCGAGGGAGTTCAACCCTTTATAAGCAATCGACAAATTGACTTGTGGACTGACATTGGAGGTGATAAAAGCATCTAATAACTGTCCTTGTTCAAAGGTGGTTTTAAAAAAGAGCTCGGACCACGGGGTCGGGACATTGTAATAATGAATGTCCTCTACTTCTAAAAAAGCAAATTGCGTGGCGCGCGCTCCAAATTCCGGTAAAGTCGATGGTCTTGGTTTATCGAAAGACTTGGTCAGTTCGGTATAAGAATGTCCGATATTACTAAACATCAATAGTCCAAAGTTATCTTTGCGCAGGTAGTTAAATTTATAGTCTTTTTTGATGTTGAGGGTCGTGTCCACATAAGTGGTGTCACCAATTACTGAGATTATTTTGTAATCTGTAATGGGCGGTTTTTCTTTTTTACCTGATGGTTTTTGTGGGTTTTGATCATCGGTTTGATCGGCCGAATTGATATTTTGACTTTCCCGCTGAGCAATATTGAGTTGTTCTATTTGCGCATAAGAATTAATGCCCATGAACAGGATCGCGAAAATCAATAATATCTTTTTCATTCCTTTTTATAACTTGAGCAAAAATATCATTTTTTAGGGAATAGGGATTGTAAAACAATGAATATCGAATGAGGAGTGGAAAATAATAAAGAGCCAACGGTTTAATCCGAATTATTCATCAAATTTTGCAAATTTCCCGTTTACTCCTTCACAAGTTTACTCCTTCACAAGTTTACAAGTTCACTGGTTTACAAGTTCACTAGTTCACCCCACCACTCCTTCCCAATCTTTTTTATCTTTGGAATTACACTTATTCTAAACCCATCAAATAAATGAAAGCTGTTATCGTAAAAGAGTTTGGTGATGCCGACGTACTGGAAATCGGCGAAAGGCTTACACCAGAAATTAAGGAGAACGAAGTGCTGATTAAAGTTGCTGCAGCCGGATTGAACCGCGCGGATATTGCCCAACGCAAAGGAAATTACCCCGCTCCCAAAGGTTGTGTGCAGGATATTTTGGGATTGGAAGTTTCGGGTACTATCGAAAAAATCGGTGGCAAAGTGACCCAGTGGAAGGTTGGTGATGAAATTTGTGCGTTACTTCCCGGCGGAGGTTATGCCGAATATGTTACCGTAGATGAAGGGAGTTGTTTACCGATTCCTAAAAACTTTTCGTTGGAAGATGCCGCTTCCATTCCCGAAGTTTTATTGACGGTTTGGCAGAATATTTTTCAGATTGGAGAATTACAACCTGAAGAAAAAGTATTGATTTACGGCGGATCCGGTGGAGTTGGTTCTATGGCTATTCAGTTGACTTCCTTATTTGGGGCACATCCGTTGAGCGTGGCAAGTACGCAAGATAAAATAGATTATTGTCTGTCCTTGGGCGCTGAAAAAGTGGTGAATTATACCGATCAAAACTTGGTTGAGGAATTCGGAAAAAACTCGGTCGATTTGGTGTTGGATTCGGTTGGGGGAGAATATTTAGCGCAGAATTTGAATTTACTCAAAAAAGAAGGTCGTTTGGTCTATATCAATGCGATGGCGGGAAATGCAAAACTCAATATTTTCAAGATGATGCAGAAGCGAATTCAGTTAACCGGAAGTACGCTGCGCGCTCGGAGTTTGGCTCATAAAAAACAATTGGTTGATGAAGCGGTGGAAATTGCTTATCCACTGATAGAAAATGATACCTTTAAAAATACAGTTACGAAGAAATTTCCGGTTGAAGAAGTAGTGAAAGCTCACGAGTTGATGGAGTCGCGAGAATTTATGGGGAAGATTTTGTTGACTTTTTGAAGGTTTGGTTTTATTTCAAGGAACGCGAAAGGATTAGCCTAAGCCCAAAGTTAAGAAATCAACGGTGTCTCCATACTGACCAATTCCTCTTTCACCAATAAAAACACTTACGTTTTCAAACATAATAGTAACTTTGCATTTTTAGCATTAAAATCGATTTATGCTTTTACCGAGATTTAGTGATTTTATTTTAGAATGTGGTACCGATGAAGCCGGGAGAGGTTGTTTGGCCGGGCCGGTGACTGCGGCGGCAGTGATTTTAAAAGAGGATTTTCAAAGTGAAATATTAAATGACTCGAAGCAAGTTTCTGAAGAAAATCGCGATTTGCTTCGTCTACATATTGAAAAAGAAGCGCTTTGTTTTAAGGTGGTACATATAATGATGGATAAAATTGATGAACTCAACATACTACACGCGTCTATTTATGGGATGCATCAAGCGATTAGCGGACTTACTTCTATCCCTGAATTTATTGCTGTGGATGGAAATAAGTTTAAACCCTATTATTCTTGTCCCTTAGAAAAGACCGAAATCCCCCATCAATGTGTGATCAAGGGAGATGCTAAATATTTAAATATCGCGGCGGCTTCGATTTTGGCAAAAACGTATCGAGATGAATTTATGGCGGAAATTCACGAGGAATTTCCACAATATAACTGGAAGTCAAATAAGGGATATCCCACTAAAGAACACCGCAACGCTATTCGAGAATTTGGAGCAACGCCTTTTCATCGGAAGAGTTTTAAGTTGTTGCCGGATCAGTTGGAGATGAAGTTTTAGGGAGGCTAATACATCCTACTACCTACATCCTACTACCTACATCCTACATCCTACTTCTTACTACCTACTCCCAAACCTCGATTCCCTTAAATCTTATCTTCTAAATCCAGTAAGAAAGTATATTCCTTTGCCAACTCTTTCAAGGCTTCAAATCTACCCGATGCTCCGCTGTGTCCGGCGTCCATGTTGATGTGGAATAGCAGTTTATTTTCATCGGTTTTGAGTTCTCGGAGTTTGGCTACCCATTTGGCGGGTTCCCAATATTGTACTTGAGAATCGTGGAAGCCGGTGGTGACCAATATATTCGGATACTCCTTCTCCTCTACATTATCATAAGGAGAATAAGCTTTTATCGATTGATAGTGTTCCTCTTTATTCGGATTTCCCCATTCGTCATATTCTCCGACTGTCAACGGTAAAGTATCGTCGAGCATGGTGGTCAGCACATCGACAAAAGGAACTGCGGCAAGTACGCCATTATACAATTCCGGAGCCATATTGAGAATGCCGCCCATCAGCATTCCACCGGCAGAACCACCCATAGCATATAAATGCTTAGGGGAAGTATATTTCTGCTGAATCAAGTATTTGCTACAAGCGATAAAATCTGTAAAAGTATTGATTTTGTTTTCCATCTTTCCCGCCTCATACCATTTTCTGCCGAGATACTCCCCTCCTCTAACATGCGCAATGGCAAACACAAATCCTTTATCCAACAAACTCAATCTATTACTCGAAAATGAAGGATTGACCGTAATTCCATAACTTCCATACGCATATAATAACAACGGATTATTTCCATCGAGGTGAATTTCTTTTTTATAGACCAAAGAAATCGGAATTCTGGTGCCATCTTCTGCTTTTGCCCAAATTCTTTTGGCATAATAATTCTCTTCCTTAAAATTCGGATCTAATACTTCTTGTTGCTTTCTAATTATGCTTTCCTCGGTTTTTACATTATAGTCAATCACCTTTGCCGGAGATTTCAGGCTATTGAACACATATCGAACAAAAGAAGTGTCAAATTCTGGATTGTTTCCAACTGCAGCGGTGTAAGTTTGACTTTCAAACGGGAGATAATAATCTGCTTTTCCGTCCCAAGTGATAATTCTCAATTTATTTAATCCCTTCGTACGCTCGGTTAGCACCATAAAGTCTTTAAAAATATCCACATCTTCTATAAGTACATTCTTGCGGTGTGGAATTACGACCTTCCAATTTGCAACAGCCGTTTGATCGACCGGCGTCTTCATCAACTGAAAATTAGTCGCGCCATCTTTATTGGTAAGGATATAAAAATCATCTTCAAAGTGATCAATAGCGTATTCCAAATTATCGGTTCGCTCTTGGAAGATTTTGAAATTCTTTTCGGGGTAATCGGCTTCTAAAGTTCGGTATTCATCGCTGAGGGCATCGCTGGAAACTATAAATATATACTTTTTGGATTTTGATTTTTGTATTCCCAAACTGAAAGCTTCCTCTTTTTCGTGATAAATCAATTGATTGGTTGAAATTCCTTCGCCTAAAATATGTTTGAATACTTTATTTGACCGGAGCGTTTTTGGATCTTTTTGAACATAAAAAAGTGTTTTATTATCGCTAGCCCACGTGAAATTACCGGAGGAATTTTTAATTTTATCCGGATAGATTTCATCGGTTTGTAAGTTTTTCACCTGAAGCGTATATTGTCTTCTTCCTACTGTGTCTACCGCGAATGCCGCCATCCTATTATCCGGACTAATGGAAATGCCACCTATATTAAAAAAGTCTTCCTCTTCAGCCATTTTATTGCTATCGAACATCACTTCTTCTTCCGCTTCTAAACTTTCTTTTTTCCGACAATATAACGGATAACTCCCTTCTTTTTCGAAACGGATATAATACCAATATCCATTGAGTTGATAGGGTACTGATTCGTCATCCAATTTGATGCGCGATTTCATTTCCTCAAATAAATCCTCTTGGAATTTGGCGGTATGTTCTATCATTTTTTGGGTATAGGCATTTTCTTCTTCCAAATATTTAATCACTTCCGGATTATCCCGTTGATTCATCCAGTAATAGTTATCAATACGTTTATCGTTATGGATTTCTATAACTTTAGGCTCTTTTTTAGCTTTCGGGGGAAGTGGTTTTTTGTTCAAGATTTGAAGTTTTAAATGTTGAGCAAAAATAAGCATTGTTTAGAGAATTTATGAGCAGTTCTATGATTTAAAAGGTAACAAGTGCAAGTGAAACAACTCACAAGACTCCACCGTCAAATATTATTTAATAAAAAACTAAAATAAAAACTGGTATTTAGTGTTTTTCTTTTAAGTTTGTGTTTTCTTTATTATAATTCCGCACCTATCACTGTTAAATATGTCCAAGAATACACCCCTAACGCTTTCGTTTTTTTTAATATGTTCATTTTTTACGGTTATCACCTCTGCTCAGCAATTTTATTTAATTGACAGTACGGACACCGAATTCAAAGAAAACCTAAAGCAAGAATATATAAATCGGGTGAAGTCTCAAAAAAAGTATTTCAAAAAGAATCTTAAACCACGCAAATATCGAAAAGAAGTAATTGCTCTTTATGAAGATTCCACCGAGGATTTTGTAGAAAAAATTGAAGCCGGGCAATTTGTAAGTCAACCGGCATACGATAATTTTCTAACTGATGTATTAGCACAACTCTCCAAAAGCAATCCGGAATATCCGGAAATAAAAGACACTAAAATACTGCTTTCTTATGGAACCACTCCAAATGCTTATGCCATTGGCGATGGGATTGTAGTGCTTTATATTCCGTTAATCAAGAAAGTCCAAAATCAATATGAATTAGCTTTTATTCTAAGTCACGAGATTGCTCATAATTTATTGGAACACTCCAAAAATTCATTGTTGACTCACGCCGAGCTCAACACTTCAAAAGAACTCAAAAACAAGATCAAACAATTAAAAAGAGAAAAATACAATCGTTACGCCAAAGCGCGATCGATTTATAAGGACTTTATTTATGATTACACCGAACACAGTCGGGCAAAAGAAGAACAAGCAGACTCCTTGGGGTTTGTCCTATTTCGCAACGCTTATCAGCCGCATGCTTATGAAGCGATAAACAGTTTAACTTTTTTAGATGAAATCGATAAAGCGACAGATTCTTTAAACGATGATGATTTACAACGATATCTGAGCACTCCTTCCTCAGCTTTGCGCAAAGAATTACTCAAAAATAACGAACTGGCACAATACAATTACAATGACGAAATTTCGGTTTTTTGGAATGTCGATTCGCTGAAAACCCACAAGGATTGTTCTATCAGGGCCGGGGTTTTACAATCACAATTCAATATTGAAAAAGATTCTGTATCACTTGCTTCAGCTGAATTTATAACTTTACAACAATCGAGTGCTTTTAATGATTTGCTCGGACTTTATCAAATTGAAGAATATGGATATTCTCTTTACCAAAGTTTCCTTTTACTAAAACAATATCCTGCAAACCCCTATATCAGAGAGGTTATCTACAAAAATCTGGATAAAATTATATCTGCCAAGCGTGCTTATCGTTTAAATGATTATGTACAACGGCCTTCTCCGTCTGCTCCGCCAAGTTATAACACTTTTTTATACGCCATCAATAACCTCAGGTTAAAAGAACTCAATCAACTAAAAGACTTTTATAAAAATTAAATTTTCCATGAAAAAAATTATATTCCAATTCGTTTTCTTTTTTATCCTTACTGCTTCTTTTGCTCAAATGCAGCAAATCGGGGAACTATCTTCCGGGAAGGTAATCGACTTTAAACCGATTATCGATGACGATGATTCCGATATTTTTGGCTATTTATTTCTCTATCAGTTGGATCATTTAAGTAAAGAAGAATTTCATTTGCGTTTTGTGGTATTGGATAAAAACCTGAATAAAATTTCGAGTACGGATTTTAAAGAAAATAGCTATCAAGGTTTTTGGGGCAGTTCAAGAATCGAAATCAATTTAGCTAAAAAGATGAACGAGCAACTCATCATTGGTTTGAATGATAATGTCTATGATAACCCGGCTGTTGACGCTATGGTAAGATACGCTTATCTCAGCGATTATCTTCATCCGCGGTATTACACCTTAGATTTAGAAGACTTTTCCTTAAGTTCTCAGTTTCAATTTATAGAGAACAAAAAAGAAAACGTTGTTTATGATGAATCCGAAAAAAACAGTCTGTGGGATTTTAAATTCGATCAAACCATCTATCCTGCCGCAAATCAATCTTATGTAATTTTTGCCCCAAGTAATTACGACCCTCCAAAAGTATTTTTGAATCATAGTGAACAAAGAAAAAGGGTAAAACGAGGTACGAGGGCATTTTCACTTCTCAATGAAAATTTTGAAGAACAATGGAATGCCGCGATCAACCAAGATGAAGATAATGCAGGGGAATATTCTCTTGAAATTTCCGATCGAGATGTTTTGGTGATGAAAAAGGAAAACACAGAAGATAATGCAGCATGGCAAGACCAATTAACGGTTTATGATGCTCAAACAGGAAAAGAGCTTTATAAATTTTCCAACCTTGACGATTCCTATAAAATGACAAATAACAAAACTAACATTGTAGGTAATCGATTAATAATTTACAACCAAATTTTTGAGATCGACCAGAAAAAACTTAAAAACAATAAACAATTAGGCTATGCGCGCATTGTCTTAGATAAAACTACCGGAGAAGAACAAAGTAGACAGTTTTTATTATGGTCTGACTTTGAACCTCATCTTACTTTTAAAAACAAATATGGCAAAGTAAAGGCAAGAGGATATGGAAGACTTTATGCCGAAGATTTTATCAGTTTACAAAATGGCGAAACCATCATCGTAGCGGAGGGATATAAAAACTGGAAAAAACCCAGAGTATTAGACTTTTATACTATCAAATTAGATGAAAACTTTAAGATAGTTGATTCTCATAAAGAAGAGTTGAAATCCAGAAAGATAAAAAGGAAAAGTCAGGACATAAATTTTAGCGAAAACGGGTATTTCAATTATCAATACACTCAAAAATTAGATCAAAATCCGGACAGTGAAGCTTATGCTTTTTTATTTAGGTATAATGATGAGAAAATTAAACGGGGTGTTGACGCAGATTGGTATTTAGGAATGATTATTTACTCCGATGGAGAATTTCACAAAGATGAATTAAAGTTGACCCACGAAGATTATAGAACCTATTTAGAACAAGCCAAAATCGGCTCCATGCTCTTGATCGATGATTATCCGGACAGTGGAGTTAATATGCGGTTGGAGAACATTAATTATTAATACGGTTCTAAATATTATTTATATTTTCAATCACTTCTTTACGGTCAGCAAGATCGTCTTGTTAAGTGGATAACAAATCAACAACAGCACTTTATACAATCCAAAAACCAGTCCTTACAATACAGAAATTCAGCAGGACAGGCACTGTCTATTTACAAAAAACCACCCTAATTAAAAAGCGCTGAGGATGTGCAATATTTCACAGTGTAATCTACCAAATGAACTTTTTAAAAATGTAAGTCACCTCCGTTCCAATATAATCACCTTCATAACCTAATAAAAAAACTTATTATCACAATATCTAAAGCTCTTAAGTTTAATAGTTCGCAATACCCTCGTTCGTTTATTGCGGACGAAAAAGCTGGTATCAACAATTAAAGACCTTCAAATTGAAGTAATAACAAAGGGTTCAGTATAGTATCAAAACGGTTTACAATGATAATGCTATAAAACCTCAACAATTATAAATCCTAACATTTTTTAAAAATTGTTTTTATAACAAAGAAAAACAACTCACCAAAGATTAATTTAAACATTTTATTTATAGACGATAAAGTTTATTTAAATAGAAAATCATTAAAAACTGAAGTCAAACTTATAATCTTATTGCATTTCAGACTTCTACCTCATCTCATTATGTTTTAACAAATATTATTTCACAGATACCGACTTATTAATCGGTTGAAAAATATTTTTTAAACACCGATAAACTTCTAATTTCGGGCGGAACAAAAGCTGAAATCCATTCGTTTTAATGATAAATAAGTAAGCTTAATTAATGAAAATCTATGAAATCTAAAATTACATTTTTTAAAAGGTTGAGACCACAACCATATTTTATTTTGGTCACAGTTCTGTTTTTTATCTTTTCCTTTAATCAAGTTTATGCGCAAGACGAAGGCTCTACTTGTGATAATCCTATAGAGATTTCTGATTTGCCTTTCAACGATAGCGGAAATACAGCAGATTATGGAAACAATTATAA
>DATGSA010000090.1:0-11274 GCA_035303085.1 Flavobacteriaceae bacterium | reverse complement strand
GACAGCAGCCGTAACCCCTCCTAAGTCCGCAGCATTCTCACCGGCGGTAAAAGTTCCATTTAAGAACAAACCTTCTTCTACTTCAACTTGATCATAAAAATCAATCAACTGATCGGTACGTTCTTTAAAGTGTTCTAAATCCTCATCAGTCCACCAATTGTTCAGATTTCCTTCAGCATCAAAGCGCGCTCCGCTATCGTCAAAAGCATGAGAGATTTCGTGTCCGATTACCGCACCAATCCCACCATAATTCACGGCAGCATCAGCTTTATAATCAAAGAATGGCGGCTGCAAAATTCCTGCGGGAAAAACAATCTCATTTTGAGAAGGACTGAAATAAGCATTTACCGTTTGCGGACTCATAAACCATTCCTTCTTATCTACAGGTTCATTGATTCTGGATAAATTATCTAAATACCTCCATTTTGAGGCTGCTTGAAGGTTTTCATAAAAAGAATTATCCTCTTTAATATCCATGTCAGAGTAATCTTTCCACTCATCCGGATATCCAATTTTAACACTCATGGCATTGACTTTCTCCACAGCTTTTTTCTTGGTGTCTTCAGACATCCAATCTAAGTTGTGAATGCGTTCCTTATATATTTCCATTATATCATTAACCATGGTTTCCGCGGTTTCTTTAGCCTCCGGAGGAAAATATTCTTCAACATATATTTTCCCTAAAGCCTCTCCCACAGTTCTGTTTACTCTTGTCAAAGCCCTTTCTTCCAGTGGTCTTTGCTCCGGAATTCCGTTCAGGGTTTTCTGATAAAACTCCCAATTAGCGCGTTCTAATTCCGTGGTTAATTGGGAAGCTGCATTATTTAAAGTATGCCAGCTAATCAATGTTTTTATATCCTCGATATCCGTTTCAGCTAAAATATCTTCTAAAGCTTTGGTGTAATCCAACTGAAGAATATTAATAGTGTCTATTTCTTTCTGAACTGGAAGATCAGTAATTACTTGGCTCCAGTCAATAGCTGAGTTGAGTTGAGATAGCTCCTTAATAGTTCTTGGATTATTGCGATTGTTCGCATCTCGCTTCTCTTCTTTGGTCAATTGGGGTTTCGCCATTTTGGTTTCTAAAGCTAAAACGATTTCGGCTTTATCCTTGGCGGTATCCTCCTCATCTCCCAGATATTTAAACATTCGTGTGATGTGTTCTACATACTGCTTACGTGTTTTTTTAGCGTCTCGACTGTCATTAGTGTAATAATCTCTATCGGGAAGCCCCAAACTCCCTCCTGATAAATTAGCCCCATTCATCGAGCTTTCTTCAAGTTTAGGGGAAGCATAAATCCCATAAAAAGGATTGCTGATTTCCCCAATATTGTCGGAAAGTATTTTTTGAAGACTTTCGATATCGGTAATCTCATCGATTTTTTCCATTACTGGCTTAATCGGACTTAATCCTGTTTCATTTCGCGCAGTAGTGTCCAGCTGGGATTCGTATAAATAAATCGCTTTGCTTTGGTCGGAACCGGCTGCAAAATGATTGTTGTCAATGGCATCATTAAGAAGGTGCAAAACATTGTCATCAGTTTTTTTGCGCAACTCTATAAAACTTCCCCAAGACTTTCTGTCTTCCGGAATTTCGGTTTCTTCCATCCAAGTTCCATTGACATAAGTATAGAAATCTTGTTTAGGACTTACAGTGGTATCCATAAAATGGATATCTATACCGTGACTTTCTTCTTCGGCTTGAGCGGTTTCCTTTTTGTCTGATTCTTTACAAGAAAAAAACAATACGGTAGCCGCAGCAAGCGCGATAATTGACTTAGAACTGATTTTCATAAAATAAACTTTTTGTTTGAAGGGTGAAATTTAAATAACTTTTTGCTAAATGTCTATCTAAAGAGACGAGATTATAAGTTACTGCCAAAACGAATCACTAAAATCAAGTTGGCTAATGGTCTTTATCTCTCTATAGAATCGGGAAGTTTTTGTTCGTTTTCCCTCTGTATACTGTCTTGTCGCGCATCTATATCAAAATTAAGCTCCGAAACCTGGGGTAAAAAAACTTCGTTTAATTGGATTTTAAAATCTTGGAAAGCATTATAAACTGCTGTCGCATCATTATTGATCATCTCTTTGTTGAGATTTGGTCGATCCAAATCCTGTTTCATTACTTTTATTTTAGTGTTCAGCACATTTAATCGACTTTTAACTGCACGATTATTAAACGTTTCGGGTATGCTGTCAATTATTTTTACAACCGCGTCATCAATGATGTCAGCGTTGTTGATAAAGTTTTGTAAACTCGAATTCTTGATTTTTTCAATTTCTGATTGAGCAGATAAATATTCATTCCAGTTGGAGATGGCCTCTTGGGTGGTAGCAGATAGCTCTACGGTAGGACTCCCTTGCAAATCTATCTTTTTTGAAAGTTCATCTGCGTTTTTATCGAGGTAAGAAACCTGTGGCTCAGTGGTTTCCTCTCCATCTTTACAAGAGATTGTTATTACGGAAAACAGAGCGGTAATAAGTAAAATCAATGATATTTTATGGAAGTTTTGCATGATAATTTTCTTGAGGGGAAGTTAAAGGAATTTATTGAGATATTAAGGGGCCTTAATAGCACAATTATCATTAATTTCGAATCCGAAAAAGTAAAAAACTAAATAATGCCAAATAAAACATTAATTATTGGAGCTTGCGGCCAAATTGGAACAGAACTCACCATGTCACTGCGCGAGAAACACGGAAATGATAATGTGATAGCCAGTGATATTCGGAAAGGAGATGAAGAGTTAACTACTTCAGGGCCTTTTGAGATCGTAGATGCCAAAGACTTCACAGCCGTCGAAAATCTTATTGAGAAATACCAAATAAAAGAAGTGTATTTATTAGCAGCGATGTTGAGTGCGACTGCGGAAAAATACCCGATGCAGGCTTGGGATCTTAATATGAATGCACTGTTCAATGTGCTGAATTTAGCAAAAGATAAAAAAATTGAAAAAGTGTTTTGGCCTTCGAGTATTGCAGTGTTTGGCCCAAATACACCGTCGGAAAATACGCCACAAAAAACCCTGATGGATCCAACAACAGTTTATGGTATCAGTAAATTGGCAGGAGAACGGTGGTGTGAATATTATCACGAGAAATATGGGGTGGATGTAAGAAGTATAAGATATCCAGGACTGATTAGTTACAAAACCCCTCCCGGCGGAGGAACTACCGATTACGCCATTGAGATCTTTCACGAAGCTCTAAAGGCAAAAAAATACACTTCTTTCTTAAGTGAAAATACCGGATTACCCATGATGTATATGGACGACGCCATTCGGGCAACCATTGCAATAATGAAAGCCCCGGAAAAAAACATTAAAGTTCGTTCATCTTATAATTTAGCGGGGGTAAGTTTTACACCAAAAGATTTGGCCGAAATAATCAAAGAAAAAATCCCGGGATTTACCTTAGATTGCGCTCCAGACTTTCGTCAAGATATCGCAGAGTCGTGGCCTTCTAGTATTGATGATATCCAAGCCCAAAAAGATTGGGGTTGGAAACTCCGATACAATCTTGAAGATATTGTTGGCATTATGCTGGATGGAGTAAAGAAACAACTTAAAGAAAAAAAATTGTAATAACCGGAGCGTGCCCCTCTCGTGTTTTAGAATGCTATACATACAAAAATAAAAGCTGCCGCGAGATTGCATCTCGTGGCATTGCATCTCGTGGTTTTTATATGTTCCAAGCAATACTTTTTTTGCCTGCGAAGAAAAAATAAAAGCAATCCTTAACATCTTTAATTTTTCCTAAATATTTTCTTTTTTTAGTAGAAACTACGAATGTATCACAGAAGAAATCCTAATTTTTCTTGTTACTTAAGGAATAATTCTTAAATTTGTCTGAACGATGATTTATTAAAAAATAACTAAAAATAAATACTATGAGAAAACTTACTCTTTTTCTTTGTGCAGTATTCCTTACCATGATAGGATATTCACAAGGAAGCGAAACTTTTGAGAATTTTGATGAACCTGGAAGTTCTTATGCGACCGGTTCATTTACAGGACAAGATGGTTCTACTTGGAACTATGTTAATGCCAGAGGAGATGCCGCGGCAGAAATTGAGGACGGCAATCAAGCCTTGATGTTGGGCAGAAACCAAGATCCTGATGCAGAATTGACTTCTGGCACGCTTGAAAATGGGATTGGAACGCTCAGCTTTACTTACATGCAGGCGTTCAGTAACGATGTTGATTTGGAAGTATATGTAAATGATGTTTTGATTTATACTGCTACTTCTGATGATCAGCAGAATGAGGCCATCACTACAGATGATATTGATGTGAATGTCGAAGGAGATTTTACCCTTAAATTTTTTAATCCTGATGGAGGTCAAGTCAGTATCGATGACGTGATCTGGACAGCAGCTGCCGATGATGGAGGCGATGAAGGTAGTGGTGAAACCTGTGACGATCCGATAACTATTGCAAGCTTACCTTTTAACGATGCCGGAAATACCGCTGATTATGGAAATAATTATCTGCAAGCAGATATTCCTGAGCAAGCCCCTAATGGAGTGTTCGATGGAACGGGAAGTAATTATTATATAACCGGAGATGATGTGGTATATGCTTATACGCCTGATTCCGATCAAGTAATTAATGTATCCACCACAAATGATGATGACTGGATTGGCCTTTGGGCGTTTACCGGATGTCCTTTTGACTTAACGGTGGGGTATCATACGTCAATAGGTGGCGACACCCGAGAAATCCCGGAGTTGCCGGTGACAGGTGGAGAAACTTATTACTTTGTGATTTCTACATGGGCAGCCCCACAAAGCACTGATTATACCATTGAGATTACCGAATTAACCTGTCCAACTCCTACAAATGTAGAAGTCGATAATATAACTGCCGAGAGTGCTGATTTGAGTTGGCAAGCGGGGAGTGATGAAGATGAATGGGAGATCCTTTACGGCGAATCCGGTTTTGATATGGATGAAGGTGAATCGGTTATCGTAAACGGTGACCCAGAAACTACTATTGAAGGACTTGAAAGCGATACTACTTACCAGGTATATCTCAAAGCAATTTGTGCAGCTGATGATGAAAGTGACTGGAGCGATCCGGTATCTTTTACAACAGAAGAAACTTGTGCAGTACCTTCTAATATAACAGCTGATAACATAACCCATAATAGCGCAGATTTAAGTTGGGAAATTGCTGGCGATGAAGTTCAAGACGAGTGGGAGGTTTTTTATGGAGAAGCTGGTTTTGATGTTGATGGTGGCGAAGGAGAATCGGTAACTGTTAATAACGACCCGGAAATAACCATCGAGAATTTAGAGGAAGCAACTGCTTATGAAGTTTATATAAAAGCAATTTGTGAAGATGATGATGAAAGTAGTTTATCAGCTGTTTTTTCATTTACTACAACTATAGAAGGTGGGTATTGTTTGCCGACATATTCAACAGGATGTGCTTCAAATGATGCTATTACCAATGTTAGTCTGACAGGAGAATCTGAATCTATCGATAATGATTCAGGTTGTAGTGAGAATGCTTTCGGAGATTATACCGAACTAACTCCAGCAGATTTGATGCCCGGCGAAACTTATACCTTAAGTGTTTCTACCGGTTATAGCTCACCTACCTTTGAGCAAGTCCGTGCTTGGATTGACTATAATGGTGATAGTGATTTTTCAGAAGATGAGGAAATCGCTAATTCCGACGGTGATGGTTTACCAGGTGGAACAGGAAATTTTGAATTTACTGTGCCTGAAGATACTGAAGCCGGAAATTACCGAATGCGAGTAAGATTGGGTTACGGTTCTTCTGCACCGACTTTTGACCCATGTAGCAGTGAATCTTGGGGAGAAACCGAAGATTATACCATAGAAATACTTGAAGGTGAGAATGGAGATGGTTATTGTACTCCAGAATACTCAAGTGGTTGTGATACAGGTGATCAAATAGTTAATGTGACCTTAGAAGGAGAATCAATTGGATTAAATAATGATTCAGAATGTAGTGAAGATGCCTATGGTGATTTTACTGATTTACCAGCTCCTGATTTATTGCCTGGAGAATCATATGTTTTAAGTGTTAGTACAGATTATTTTATTTATGAAAATGAAGAAATAAAAGCTTGGATTGATTATAATGATGACGGAATATTTTCGGAAGATGAAGAAATTGCCTCAACAGAAGGAGATGGAATGGACAGTATGACAGTCTCTTTTGAATTTACCATACCTCTTGATGTTGATCCAGGTGAATATCGGATGCGTGTAAGAATGGCATATAGTGCTACAGGCTCTGATGAATTGGATCCATGCTCTGAAGAAACTTGGGGGGAAGCCGAAGATTATACCATAGAAATACTTGAAGGTGAGAATGGAGATGATTTCCCGAGCCCCTATTGTGATGTTGACGCTGATGGAGTAACTATTGAAGAAATTACTGCTGTCGGTTTTGGTAATACCAACATTGAAAATGACAATACCGAGGATGTGTTGATCGACAAAACAGATACTGTTGTAGATGTTATGCTCGGTGAAACATATACGCTCGAAGTTGAAGGGTTTACCAACGGAGATTTTGAAAATGCTGTTGTTGCATTTATCGATTGGAATCAAAACTTCATATTAGATGATGATGGTGAAGTTTATGAAGTCGGAACTATAGAGAATTCTACTGGAGAAGATGGAAATTCTGTCAGTTTAGAAATTACTGTACCTGAGGATGCTGTTCTGGGAACAACGCGTATCAGAATTACAAAAACTTATACTGATGAAGAAGGCGATGATCCAATGCCACCATCTCCTGCAATTATAAATCCGTGTGCAATAGAAATGGATGCATTCGAAATGGGTGCTCAACCTGGATTTGGACAAGCATTAGATTTCACTCTGAATATAGAAGAAGGTGATACTGGTGGAGATGATGTTGATTGTGACCAAGGTGACATCAGTAATAATTTTGAAAATGGTCTTCAGATTGGAACCGGAACAGAATTTGAAAATGCCGATGACTTTATTGTCTCTCCTGGAAATACTTTGAATATTCAAACTATCAAATTGAACATTATGGCTACAGAACCAATTGAATCTTTAGACCTGATGTTTTATGATGATGACAGCGGCCCAGGTGATATTATAATCACTGAAGCTGGACTTACGCCAAGTGAAGAAGATCAAGTATTGATTGGAGAAGCTCATGGCTTTAACGTTTACGAAGTGTATGTAAATGTTGATCTTGAGTTTGAAGGTGGAGACGATGGAGCTTCTTATTGGATGCAACCCCAAGGTTTAGCCGCTGGTGGTGAAATTGGAGGTGTTTTCTGGGAAGTAACCTCAGAAGGAGAACTCGGAGAACCTATCCACTCTCGTGAAGAAGGTGGAACTTGGTTGCCGAATGAAGATGGTTTACAAGCTGTATTTACCTTGTATTGTGATGAGATAGAAGCGCCTGAACCACCAGTTCTTCCTTGTGAAATTGACTTTACAGCATCAGTAGAGCCTATTACAAGAGTCGTTTTTGCAGAGCAGATTGACAATTCATCCGATACCACAGTTGATGGTTCCGATCCATTGGAAGACTTCACTGATATCGAAGCTATTGTTGGTCAAGGAATGACTTATGATATTGCCTTAGAAGGAAACACAGGAGGTCCGTGGGAGAATTTCTTTACAGTTTTTATAGATCTTACTGACCCTGAAGCTGAAGGAGAATGGCAAGAATATGAGATGTATGAGATTGGATCGATTACTGATTCAAATGGAGAAGACGGTCAGCAAGCTACAGGACAAATTACTTTGCCTGAAGACATTGATGACGGAACTTATACGATGAGAATAGTTAAAAACTTTAATGTATCTCCAACAGACCCTTGCCAGTCATATAGTTTTGGTCAAGCAGAGGATTATACCCTCATTGTTGACTATGAACTTTCAGTTGATGATTATCAATTTGAAAACTTCACTTTCTACCCTAACCCAGTTCAAGATCAATTGAATCTAAAAGCTGGAGAGCAGATTGAAAGTGTAACAGTGCATAACCTTTTAGGTCAAAAAGTAATCGATGTAAACCCAAATACCTTGCAGACCCAAGTCGATGTAAATCACTTGTCAGCAGGAGTTTACTTGATGAATGTAACCGTAAATGGAACGCAAAAATCCTTTAGAATTATCAAAAAGTAAGGTAATTCAATTGATTTTGTAATAAATGAAAAGCCACTCGTTTTTGAGTGGCTTTTCTTATTTATGCTACCGCGAGATTGCTATGCTGCCGCGAGATTGCTTTGCTGCCGCGAGATTGTATCTCGTGGCTAAAATCAACCATCAATCTTCTTAAAATAAACCGTTTTCCGATTGACAAACTCTTTAATTCCATCTTCTGAAAGCTCTCTTCCATATCCTGAATCTTTAGTTCCACCAAAAGGTAAACGCGGATCAGATTTGACCAATTCATTGATGAAAACTGCACCATCATCAAAATGAGGAATCATCGCTTCAGCGCGGTCAAGGTCTTTTGTAAATACAGAAACTCCCAATCCATAATCGCTGGCATTGACAAGATCGATAGCTTCTACATCCGTTTTAAAAGGAGTAATCGCCATTAACGGACCAAAGGTTTCCTCTTTAAAAGCCGGTGTCTTTTTCTTGACATCGATGAGTATGGTCGGTTCAAAATAAGTTTGGTCTCTATTTCCGCCTAATATTATTTTAGCCCCTTTCTTAACCGATTTATTCATTTGTTTTTCCAGGTCTTCGGCTAAATCTTCTCTTGCCAAAACACCGATAAAGGTTTCTTCATCCATCGGATCGCCACTTTTTAATTCGCGAACTTCCATCAAGAATTTTTCTACAAATTCATCGTAAATACTTTCATGAATCAACAAGCGTTTTCCTGCAATACAGCTCTGTCCGGTATTCTGAAATCTGGCTTGCACACAAGTTTGAACCGTTTCATCTAAGTCGGCATCTTCAAAAACGACCAAAGCATTGCTTCCGCCAAGCTCTAAAACAGATTTCTTGATTTCTTGACCAGCGATAGAAGCTACTGAACTTCCTGCCGGACCACTTCCTGTTAAGGTCACCGCTTTTACGTATTTACTTCGAATAACCCTTTCGACCTTTTTACTGGAAATACATAGATTTTGAAAACAACCTTTTGGAAATTTAGCTTCCAGAAAGGCTTCTTCAATTAATTCTGCGCATCCTTGTACATTACTTGCATGTTTTAAAACCCCAACATTACCGGCCATCATTGCGGGAGCAGCAAAACGAAACGCTTGCCAAAAAGGATAATTCCACGGCATTACGGCTAATACTACTCCTATTGGTTCGTAAGTGACATAAGATTTATGTGCATCGGTTTCAATTACTTTTTTGCTGAGTAAATTTTCTGCCTCTTCAGCATAATATTCACACAACCAAGCACATTTCTCAATTTCTGCTTTCGATTGGGTGATGGGTTTTCCCATTTCCGCCGTGATCATTTCGGCATATTTTGTTTTGTTCTTGCGCAACACTTCAGCCAAATTAAAAAGCAATTCCCGACGACGACTAAACTTGCTCATTCTCCATTCGGAAAAAGTTTTGTCAGCGGATTTGAGCTTTTTCTTGATTTTAGATTTTGACAATTCTTTGTATTCAGCGATTTTTTCACCGGTGTAAGGATTTATAGAAGTAAGCATATAATTTGTTTTTATTTAAAAATAAGATTATTGTGCCTAAGTCGGTAAATACTTAAGAAGGCTTTAACGCCAGCAGTGAAAAGAGGCCAAACTTTCGGATAATTATTTAAAAAACGGAGCATATTGAATCACCCGAAAATCGATCGCTGTGAAGGTCGGGTCTTCCTTTTTTAATTTTTTATAAAGCGGCATGCTTCCCACAGCACGGTTAGCAGCACCGGAGGGAGCGGTCAGCGAAACGGTTCTGATAACTCTGTCATCAAGTTTGAACTCATGAATTTTTGGTGTCGTCGTACCGATACGCTTCATCTTAAAATCTCCTTGTTCTTTCAGGTGTTTCCTGAAAAAATATTCCGGACCGTTTTTGCTGTTTCCTCCGGTAAATAATAAGGTGTCGATAGAAGGGTGCTTTCTCAAAATATCAATCTGATTGCGCAGCTCATATCCTTTAATTCCTATATCCGAAGCATCAATTTTTTCCCGGTAAGCACAAGTCACCATGTCGCTGATTCCTATTCCGTGTATCTTTAAAAATTCTTGCCGTTCTTTAATCGCTTCGGGAGTCGTTTCGTAACTAAAATTCATTTTAAAAATACGATCTAAAATCACCCAAAGCTGACCATCACGACTACCGTAATTAAAATCGATGTCACTGGGTTTGAGATTTCCCGAGGCAAAACGAGGAGGAGGTAAAGTGCCGACAATCAATTTTGTAGATCCTTCCGGAATAAAAGGAGGATAGGGATGGATATGTTTGAATAAGTTGTTCTTTTTCTTAGCCAAAATTTAAATTTTTGTATCGATATCAAAGTGCAGAAAAAAACTAAAATAAGAAAATGCTTTTGGAAAAGATTAGAGTATTGATTTTTGGCTCATTCGTATTTTTGCCACGAATGCACGAATGAATGTTGTGGTGAAAAATAAACTAATAAGGTTTTTGAAATGATGTATTGTGCTGGTAATTAAGGGTTTGTTGAATTTCCTTCCTTTAGGAAGGGCTGGGGAAGGTTCATGATTGCAGAAGTAAATTTCTTCGGAACCAATAAACTAAAATCCAGAAAAAATCAAACTCCCTTCCCTCCGGGGAGGGTTGGGGTGGGGACTCATGTTTTGAATTAATTAGTCATCCCCAAAGAAAAGCTCTCAAAACAAGAAATAAATTCCGCCACGAATACCCGAATATACTGTCTTAAAAAAATCACTTTCAAAATGACACACAAAAACCTCTTTTATCAGAGTAGAAATTTCCTTCAAAAACTGGTAGTGACCAATGTCGCGTCCTAAAAATGGTTGACACTTTTTTCGTGTTTCGATTTTCAAATTTAATAACTTTATTTTGATATTTCATCATTTTTCTTAATCTTTACTTTGCAACGGCGAAGCGGAGGCAGGCTCTGCTGGGAAGCAACTTGCCGAGGAATAACCGTCTGCCCGTAGAGCGTTATTGCTTTTACTGAGGCGGTCCTTTTGGATCGCCTTTTTGTTTGCTATGCATGTTCATTATCTATAGGGTTAAAGTCCCGAACGGGCTTATTTTGACGAGAACCGTTAGTTGAGGGCAAGGGTGTCTATCGTGAGGTAGAATCTGAAAGAAGTCTAAAGCAAAAGTTAGTACTAACG
>DATGSA010000089.1:0-8891 GCA_035303085.1 Flavobacteriaceae bacterium | reverse complement strand
TAAACTGAGCTTGTATTTGTCCACCCCTATTAGAAGTGGGTTCAGTGGATTCTTGTTTCCCTTTGCCGCAGGAAAAAAGAAAAATAGAGAATGAAAATAAAACGATTATTTTTTTCATAATTAAATAAATGTTAGTGTAATACAACTGAGCTTGCTGCCATCAGTTGAAGCTATTTTTGAAAGGGTAAAAATAGAGCTTTTTTGATAATGAACCCTTTAATTTGAATAAAATAAAGCACTGGTAACTTGCAGAAATCTTTGTTTTAATCGATAATAGTTTTATTTTAAAAAAGTTTAATTTCCTACATAGAAACATTTTTCTAATTGCCTAAATAATAGTGACGCCGAGTTAAAAGTAAACCGAATAAATTCCTTTAGGTTTGCAACCCGAATTGATTCGATCTTGATAGATTATAAAAATCGGATTGGAATAACTTTTTAAAACCATTGGGTGAACAAGTCAAAATTGGATTTTTAATTTTATGAGTATTTCAAGAAAGAAATTAATTATTGTTGGAGGAGGAGCAGCCGGATTTTTTGTAGCTGCTAACCTTGAAAAAGATAAATATGTTATCACTTTGTTGGAACGCAGTAAAAATCCGATGCAGAAAATTAAAATTTCCGGTGGAGGAAGGTGTAATGTAACCCATGCTTGTTTTGATCCTAAAGCGTTGGTAGAGTTTTATCCGCGTGGACACAAAGAATTGCGCAGTGTTTTCACTAAATTTCAACCCAGAGATACCATGGCGTGGTTTGAAGAACGCGGAATGGAATTGAAAACTGAAGCTGATAACCGAATGTTTCCGATAAGTGACTCGTCTCAAGATGTAATGGATATTTTATTAAATGCAGCCATTGAAAACGGAACAAAAATTCATTATAGAGCAGGAGTAACCCAAATCTTGCGGGAAGAAAATCAATGGAAAGTAGCAACGAAGTTTCAAACTTTTGTAGCCGATAAAATTGTTTTTTGCACCGGAAGTTCGCCCAAAGCCTATGAAATGCTGAAGGCGCTCAATTTAGCTATTGTCGATTTAGTGCCATCGTTGTTTACCTTTAATATTAAGGATAAAACTTTGGATCAATTGATGGGAACTTCTTTTGAAAATGCCATTGTGAAAATTCCGGAATTAAAAGCGGAAGAAAGCGGACCATTATTAATTACCCATTGGGGGTTGAGCGGTCCGGTGGTTTTAAAGCTTTCCGCATGGTGCGCTCGAGAGCTATTTAAATTGAATTATGAATTTGCTATCGAAGTGAATTTTTTGGGAATCTCGATGGAGCGCGCAGATGAAATCTTATTGAATTACAAAAAAGAACATCCCAAAAAAGCGATGGTGAATGTGAAGATATTTGAGGTGACTCAACGGTTTTGGCAGAATATTCTTGAGATTCAACAAATTGACCCTAAAAAGCAAATCGCTAATCTCAGCAAAAAGGAGAAACAAGCAATTTTAAAAAATCTCTGTGCTTGTCGATTATCAGTAAAAGGAAAAAGCACGTTTAAAGAAGAATTTGTTACTGCCGGAGGAGTCGATCGCAAACAAATTGATTTTAAAACGATGAGGGCTAAAGCTTTAGATGATTTTTATCTCGCTGGAGAAGTACTCGACATCGATGCGATTACCGGTGGATTCAATTTTCAAGCTTGTTGGAGTGAAGCCTGGTTGATTACTCAAGATTTGAATAATCTTTAAATAATTTTAGTTTCGGCAATGCTATAACTGACTGAAATTTACTTGTATAATAAGCAGACAAATAGCATTTATAAATCGGCCCCATCGGAGTCAAATACTTGTAATCTTGGGTGAATATCGCGCAGCGAAATATAACCCGGGGTTATCTGTAAAACAAAAATGATGACAAAATGTTTGGAGATAAAGTTGTTATATAATAAATGATATACCTTTGAAACTTCAGTAAATAATAAACACAAAACTTAAATCTCATAAATTGTATTTTTAGCTTATGATAACTCCATTTGACGACCACTATTTTATGAATAAAGCACTTCAAGAGGCGCGATTGGCTTTTGAACAAGATGAAATTCCGGTTGGAGCTGTCATTGTAGTGGAAAACACAATCATTGCCAAAGCACATAATTTAACAGAACGTCTGAATGATGTAACCGCGCATGCCGAAATGCAAGCCATTACGGCTGCAGCCAATTATCTTGGCGGGAAATATCTCACCGATTGCACGTTATATGTCACGCTTGAACCTTGTCAGATGTGTGTAGGCGCGTTGTATTGGAGCCAAATTTCCCGAGTGGTTTTTGCTGCATCAGACCCGAAACGCGGATATAGATTTTTAGGAGGAAAGCTACACCCAAAAACAGCAGTGACCACCGGAGTTTTAGAAGAAAAATCTTCCATTTTATTGAAGGATTATTTCCGAAACAAACGATGATTTTAAATTTCCTGAAAAAAATAGATTAACCAAGACTTATTTATTTCTACTAAATCCACTTTAGTCTTTCCATTTTAATTCTCGATTGCGGAGAATTAGTTTTACCGATTGCCATGTTAGGCTATCCCGACTTTTTTATGCCCAATGAAGATGGCATCAATGACACGTGGAATATCATCGGATTGGAAAATCAATCCGACGCCATAATTTATATTTTTGATCGTTACGGAAAACTCCTCACGCAAATCAGACCTGACCGAGAAGGGTGGGATGGAGCTTTCCACGGTAAAAATATGCCCTCAAATGAATATTGATTTAAGATCGAGTTTAAAGAAATTTTATTCGATGAAGATGACTTGGAAATTAGGCAGCCTGCGGTTTATACCGGGCATTTTATCTTGAAGCGTTAGAAGAAGTTTGTTATTCTGAAATTCATCCTATTTCTTCTTTGAAAATTCCAACCAAGATTTTACGATAAAAAACAAATCATTAACATTTCCTTTGATTTGCTGCTTTGAATCATTTATATTTGAGGAGAAAGAAAAGATTGCTGAGCGTTACGTCCATAAGCGATTATGCACAATGAATGGGATCGAGGGGCGTTAATAATCAGGTTAGCAGTAATATAAAAAACAAAAAATGAAATTAAATCTGACGATAATTTTTTCAATTTTAGCTTTAAATTTTTGTTTTGGGCAAAATCCAAAAGAAAACAATCTTGCAAGTATAATGGAAAAATTTTCAGATTCCATAATAGCCAAGAAATATGGTATGGTTGGACTTCATGAAACTAATGGGAGAACAGAAAAATATGCTATTGGATTAGCATACGAAAATGAAAAAATGACAACAGATAAAATTTTTAATATTGGTAGTTTAACAAAAATGTTTACCTCAGTTTTAGTGTTACAAGAAATTGAAAAGGGTAATCTGAGCTTGAGCGATACAATAGGTGCTTTTTTCCCAAAAGAACTTTGCCAAAATGATAATGTAGATTTAGGAATTACTATTGAAAATTTGCTTTATCATAGAAGTGGACTTGGCGAAGTTGTTGTGGATTCAATAGTAAATCAAGCTTTTCAAAATCCCTTTTTTGAGTACAATCATTCTTTTTTATTTAATAAAATCCCTAAACCACACTTCAAAAAAGACTTGAAATATGAATATTGTAACACAAATTATATTTTGTTAGGTTATATCTTAGAAATCATTAATGATAAGTCCTATTCGGATTTATTAAATGAGAGAATATTCAAACCTTGTAAAATGAAAAATAGTTATGGTTATTTTTCAAAATCCTTGGATAATATTGCACATCCAATATTTGAAGGTCAGGATTTAATGCCCTATATGTTTTATCATTATTTTAAAAATTATTCTTTTTCGGCTGGTGGAATTGCTTCGACCATTGATGATTTAAATGATTTTTTCACACACCTTTATACCACTGATGTTTTAATTTCAAGAAATTCATTTACGAAAATGATCTCATTTAAAGATGATTATGGACTTGGAATTGAGCGTATAGAATTGAAAAGAAATGGAAACAAAACAGTTTATTTCGGTCACGCCGGCGATAATATAAGTTTTAAAATCCGAAATTATTATAATCCAAAAACCCAGGAAATGATAATCTTATTGGCAAATCAGTGGTTAGACCCCTATATTGACAAAGTACGAAAACAACTTCTGAACAATTAATACTATTGCCAAAATTGTATAAGCGTAATGCGGGCAAAAGAACTAAAATTGAAGGAATTGACTATTAACAAACATATCGGTAAGTTGAATATGAGGAGCTTCTAATCTCGCACTACGCTTATACTTGCCGTCAGCAAACTGAAAAAATGATTATTAAAGACAAAATAGAACTTGAATTCAATAATAAACTAAGATATTATAGAATTCCTCTTATTTTAGCCATAATAGGATTTTTCTGTTTCTTTTCTGAATTTTACGGAAGACAAAATTATTCAATAAATGAACTGAATAATACTTCGAATAAAATAGGGTTGACATTCATTTTAATAGCTACTATTTCTTTTGTAATTAAAAACAACGACTTAAAGTTCAAAAAAATAAAGTCGAATATTGATAAAACTATCTTTTTAGAAAGGTTGGATAAGTTGATAGCAAAGAAAGAGTGGGAAGTTCACTTAAAAAATAAAAGTGAGATTATTTTAAAAACTGATAGATGTGCCGCTGGCGGAAGATTTTTTCTGCGCAGAAGTTATGGTGAAATTATTTATATCGTAATTGATAAAAATGAATTTTATCTTAAAAGTATTTTTGATTTCCACAAAAACTTTGAAATAATCATTTCAACAGGAGAAAATAAAGTAAACGAAAAATCTATAATAAACATAATAAAGTCAGCTGCCAATAACTAAACACTCCTCGGAAAACGGGGCTGACGATGCGGTGGGCAAGACCCAATTCCGCACGTTCAGAATTGTTTCTAACCTAGAACAAAAGAGGAAACTTCAATTGCTGATTTTTAAGCTAATAATGCCATGTAACTCAACCAGATTCCTAAAATCGATAAAATCTATAATTTCCAGAATTACAGCAAGTTTTGTATCTTGAAAACGCTATGGATAAACAAGTTTACAGAAACTGGTTGTTTTTGTTATTGATCGCTTTTCTGATCAATAGTTGTGGCGAAGCCGAGGAGAAAGAGGAAATTAAAGAAACCGACAAAGCTAAAAAAACAAGCCTAACCGTAACTGCTACGGCCTACAACTCGGTTGCAAGTCAAACCACAAAAAAGAATGTTGACTTGGCTGCGTGGGGAGACACCTTAATCCCCGGAGATTGTGTTATCGCTGTATCACGAGACCTGATAAAAAAAGGATTGGATCACAATACAGAAGTTGAAATTGAAGGATTACCAGGTACTTATGTTGTAAAAGATAAAATGAACAGACGCTGGGAAAATAAAATAGATATTTACATGGGCTTAAATAAAAAAGCCGCCCGCCAATGGGGAAGGAAAAAGGTGAAAATATGGTATGAAGTTGATGAACAAGTAGAGGACGAGTAACAAGAAAATAATATTTCTGATTATTGGACAAATTCCCTATTTAAATGATAATTTTCTCTAAAAGTTCATACTTAAAAGTGAAAATATAAATAAGTACTGAAGATTCATCACTGTAAAACAATCAATCTAACAAGCAGTTTATTGATCACATACCCCAACCTTCTTATAAAATTGATTTTTTAATATTTAATATGACATAAAATCATTAACTTAGTTGGTCGATTATCCTTTTGCGATGAAACTTTCAATTTCCTTCATATTATTTCTATTAGCCTTCCAAGGATACGGCCAACAATTATTTGCAGAAACATTCGAAAAATGCAATACCGATCGGTTTGTTATGGAATCTGATTCCGTCACCATTCAACCGGTAGAAGATTTAATTGAAGTTTTATCGATTAATATGGAAGAGGAAACCATAGAGAAAATTCGCGGTGTGCTTTTTATACAAATCTTGGTTGATCAAAGAGGAAGGTCTTGTTTGTTAAGTGCTGAAAATTCCACTAATATTGCTACGGAAAAGTTGTTTTTAAAAGAACTGATTGATCAAAACTTATTTTGGCAATGGCCGGACGAAAAAACCGCTGTTGTCATTGGTATGAACTTCCGTGAAAATGCTGTGCAATTTTTACGAATGGGGATAAATGCAGAAAAGGGATTTCATCCACTCAACGGGGAATAATTTTAACTTAAATCGGAAATCCTCCTGTTTGATATTTTTTCCACTTTCCTGTTGAAAATAACTACTATAAAACCAGGTAATTATCTTTAAAATTAGGTTTTCTTTTTTTTAAAATCCAAATTTACTTTTAGAAATGCGGAAAAGCATATAAATTTGACAAAACTGAAAAAATCGTATGGGAGCAGAATTTTATAAGAAGTTAAAAGATGGAAATAAAATTTGGGCAAAAGAAAAAACGGATATTGATCCTGATTTTTTTAAAAAACTTGCTAAAGAACAGCGGCCACCAGCATTTATCATTGGTTGTGCCGATAGTCGTGTGCCGATAACCGATGTGATTGGTGCAGATGCAGGCGAACTTTTTGTTCAACGGAATATCGCTAATATGGTGGTGCACTCCGATATGAATTTGCTCAGTGTGTTAGAATTTGCGGTAAATGTTTTAAGCGTTCCGCACATTATTGTTTGTGGACATTATGGTTGTGGAGGGGTTAAAGCAGCAATGGACAGCAACGTAGTGGGAATAATTGACAATTGGCTTGGGCATATTAAAGATGTATTTCGCATTCACGAAGAAGAAATCAAAAGTATTCAAAATCCTAAAAAACGCTATGATCGCTGCGTAGAACTCAATGTCAAAGAACAAGTCTATAATTTAGGTACGACAAAAATCGTTCAAAATGCTTGGAGACAAGGAAGTGAACTCAAAGTACACGGATGGGTATATGATTTAGAAACCGGACTCATTAAAGACTTAGGAGTAGATTTAGGAAGTCAAAATGATATCAGTGATATTTACCGATTTAAATTTTAAATGGAGTATAATTTCTTCCTTCATCAACCGATTGAATTAATTTGCTTAAGACATATTTAGAAGTATATATTTATTTGTTGTTATATATTCTCTTATTTTTGTGACATAATTTTTATTTATGAGTAAAGAAAAACCATTAATTTTAGTTACCAATGACGATGGAATTACCGCTCCGGGAATTCGTCATTTGGTTAATATAATGAAAGAAATAGGAGAGGTGATAATTGTTGCCCCCGACAGTCCACAAAGTGGAATGGGACATGCTATTACAGTTGAAAATTTGCTGTATTGTGATCCGGTAGAATTACCTGAAAGATATACATATAAAGCTTATAGTTGTTCAGGAACTCCGGTGGATTGCGTGAAAATCGCTTGTCGTAAAATTTTAAATCGCATGCCTGATTTGTGTGTTAGCGGAATTAATCACGGTTCTAATTCAGCAATTAATGTGATCTATTCCGGTACCATGAGTGCTGCGGTAGAAGCAGGAACCAATGGAATTCCAGCGATAGGATTTTCATTGTTAGACTATAATTTAAATGCTGATTTTGAACACACCACAGAATATGTCAAACAAATCACCCATTCTGTTCTCAAAAATGGATTGCCCAAAGGAGTTGTTTTAAACGTAAATATCCCTAAGAATTCTGAAGAGGGTATCAAGGGTATGAAAGTTTGTCGTCAAGCAAAAGCACATTGGAAAGAAGACTTTTTGGAAAGAACAAATCCTCGTGGAAGGGATTATTTCTGGCCTGTCGGAGTTTTTGTAAATGAAGAAAAAAATGGAAAGGACACCGATGAATATGCACTCAGTCAGAATTATATCTCAATTGTGCCTGTTCAGTTTGATATGACAGCTCATTCAGCGCTTGATGAATTAAAAACTTGGGATATCGATTCCTGATTTAAATTGTAAATTATGGAAAACCCCGAAAAAAACAGTAATAAAAAGCCGCAACTGCCTCCGGAGAAACAGTATGGTAAAAAGAAAATCTTCAGCGAAGTAATGATTGGGTTTTTTATTACCATCGCTTGTAATCTTGCCGGTATTTATTTTGTAACCGAATTTTCAGACTATGGAACAATCGAGTTTCTTAAAGAAAGCATAAGAAATGAAAGTATATCCAGTGTGATTGCATTGGGAGCACTGATGGATTTTTTAGCATTTTTTGTTTTCCTGAAAAAAGGTCAATATTATAGAGTTCGAGGGGTTTTGATGGGAGTACTGGTAGCGGCATTTACCGTGCTGTATTTTAAATTATGATTTCGTAATCCATTTATTTTTAATCTTCTTCGCTAATGATAAAATCATGAAATATTACTTAATTGCCGGAGAAGCCTCGGGAGATTTGCACGGAGCTAATCTGATGAAGGCTTTAGTAGACAAAGATCCTAATGCCGAATTTAGATTTTGGGGAGGCGATCTTATGACAGCCGTAGGCGGGAAACCTGTAAAACATTATAAGAAACTCGCCTTTATGGGATTTTGGGAAGTGATTACTAATTTGAGAACAATACTTAAAAATATTTCACATTGTAAAAAAGACATTCTCAAATTTAAACCCGATGTGATTATTTTCATTGATTATCCGGGATTTAATTTTCGTATTGCCAAGTGGGCTAAGAAAAAAGGATTTAAAACCCATTATTATATTTCTCCACAAATTTGGGCGTGGAAAGAAAATAGAATTAAAGCCATCAAAAGAGATATGGATAAAATGTATGTTATCCTTCCTTTTGAAAAACAATTTTATGAGGAGAAACATGATTTTCCGGTACATTTTGTAGGACACCCGCTTTTAGATGTTACGGAAAATCATCGGGAAATTTTATTGGATGATTTTATTAGCAAGCACCGTTTGAAAAATAAACCAATCATTGCTTTATTGCCGGGAAGTAGAGTTCAGGAAATAACAAAAATGCTGAATACTATGTTGCAGATA
>DATGSA010000088.1:0-11946 GCA_035303085.1 Flavobacteriaceae bacterium | reverse complement strand
GTTTGGAAATAAGAACACAAAAGACTGGTATATGTTTACCGGGATGACATTGACTTATGTTTTTGGACGTAAACCCTGTTATGATGTATATTAGATGAGTAAACTATCTCAAATAGACAAAAATCGATTACCTAAACATATTGCCATCATAATGGATGGTAATGGTCGTTGGGCTAAATCGCAAGGGCTTAAAAGAGTTTTAGGTCATAAAAGAGGAACCCGGTCCGTGCGTCAGACCGTTGAAGTATCTGCTGAAATCGGAGTGAAAAACTTAACCTTATTCGCTTTTTCTACTGAAAACTGGGGTCGTCCAAAACTGGAAATAAAAACTTTAATGGAATTATTAGTTTCTTCTTTAAAAAAGGAGCTTAAAACCATGATGGATAACGATATTTGCCTCACCACAATTGGCAGGCGCGATCAATTACCCTCTTCGGTTCAAAAAGAACTCAAGGAGGTAATTGAAAAAACCTCTAAGAACAAACGTATGAATCTTGTTTTAGCATTGAGTTACGGGGGGCGTGAAGAACTGGTCAAAGCGACAAGAAACATTTGTGAATTAGTGCAACAAAACAGTTTAAAAACAGAAAACATTGACGAAGAAACTTTACAGAAAAACTTGTACACTCAAGAGTTACCGGATGTTGATTTAATGATTCGTACCGGAGGTGAAAAACGAATCAGCAACTTTTTGTTGTGGCAAATCGCGTATGCCGAGTTGTATTTTACTAAAACATTATGGCCGGATTTCACAAAAGAGCATTTTTTTGAGGCCTTAATTAATTATCAAAATAGAGAACGCAGATTTGGAAAAATCAGTGAACAACTATAATTATTATATGTATAAAAAAATCTTCTTTCTTTTCTTCACTTGTTTAACCATGCTTTGTTTTAGTGCTCAAGCACAGGATATGGCTATCGGAAACGGGAAAGAATATACAATTGCAGATATCAAGGTCACCGGAACTACTAATTATAATGAGCAGACCGTCATCGCATTTACCGGTTTACGCAAAGGTGATAAAATCTTTATTCCGGGAGATAAAATCAGCAATGTCATCAATAAACTCTGGGATCTTGATTTGTTTAGTGACATCAATTTTTATGTGACCAATATTGTTGACAATGAAGTTTATCTCGAATTGGAAATCGTTGAAGTTCCTGAGTTAAATGAAGTTATCATCAGTGGTTTAAAGAAGAAGAGAAGAAAGAAAAAACTGCTCAAAGAAATCAAGCTTAAGCCCGGAAAGAAAGTCACCGAAAACCTCATTGCTAATACGCGTAGAAAAATCGAAAACAAATATAAGGAAGATGGTTTTCTCAACGCTACAGCAAAAATAAAAACAAGAGAAGCGGTAGACACTACTGAGCAGGAAGTCAAAAAAGTAGATATGCTAATCGATGTCGATCGCGGGAAAAAGGTAAAAATCAAAAGCATCGATATTTCCGGGAATGAAATTTTCAGCGATGGTAAGGTTAGGCGCCAAATGAAAACCAAACGTAAAAACTTTTTGAGATTTTATAAACGTTCCAAATTCATTCGCGAAACCTATAAAGAAGATAAGGAGAAAATTATTGACAAATATAAATCTGAGGGATATCGAGATGCCAGAATCACCTCTGATTCCTTGATTGTTTTAGACGATAAAAATATAGCCTTAGACCTTGAGATTGAAGAAGGAGATAAATATTATTTTGGGGAGATAAGCTTTTTGGGCAACAGTAAATATTCCGATGAACAATTGCATCAAATTCTTCAAATTGATAAAGGCGATACCTATAACGGTGTACTTCTCAACAAGAGAATTGCTGATGAAACCAGACCAGACGCTGATGATATCACCAACTTATATCAGAACAACGGATATTTATTTTCACGCATTAATCCTGTAGAAACCAAAGTTTATAACGATACCATTGATTTTGAAATCAGAATTTACGAAGGGAAAATCGCTCATTTTAGAGATGTTTACGTTACTGGAAACGACAAAACTAACGACCACGTAATCTATCGTAATTTACGAACTCGTCCGGGTCAGCAATACAGTAAGGAGGATGTTGTAAGATCAGTTCGTGAACTTGGACAACTCGGATTTTTTGATGCGGAAAAGCTCTCTCCTGAATTTGAAAATGTAGATCCAAATGATGGGACTTTAGACTTGCGTTATGACGTAACCGAGGTGGGTTCCAGTCAAATCGAACTCCAAGGAGGATACGGCGGTGGAGGGTTTGTAGGTACTTTAGGATTATTGTTCAATAACTTTTCCATTCAGAATATTTTTGATAAAGACTCTTATCACCCTTTACCTATGGGAGATGGTCAGATTTTATCTCTACGGGCTCAAGCAGCAGCTTTTTATCAAACCTACAGCATTAGTTTTGAAGAACCTTGGTTGGGCGGAAAGAAACCCATACGATTGAGTGTTTCACTTTCTCATACCAGAGAGAGTTATTATGATTATTACACCAGAAAAACCGACCGCAGTAGAAGCTTTAATATCACCGGAGGCTCTGTAGGGTTAGCAAAACGATTGGAATGGCCGGATGATTATTTCACTTTATCAGGAGCAGTTAGTTTTCAGCATTACAAACTATCAAATTATAATGTTGGACTATTCAACTTCCCCGACGGTACTTCTAATAACTTAGCTTTTACATTTGCTTTAAGCCGAGACAACACTTTTACCAATCCAATTTTCCCTCAAGGTGGTTCAAAGTTTACTATCAGTGCGAAAGTCACCCCTCCTTACTCTTTATTTGACGGGGTAAAATATGACGAACTAAAAGATGATCCTGATTATCAAATACATGGAAAGCCTGACTTGGCAAAAATCGATCAAAAGAAATTCCATTGGTTGGAGTACTACAAGCTCAAATTCAACGCAGATTGGTACAATCAAATTGCGGGAAAATTAGTTCTTCGTACCAATGTAGAATTCGGATTCTTAGGTGCTTACAACAATAAAAGAGGTGTTCCTCCGTTTGAACGTTTCTATATGGGTGGTGATGGTTTAGGAACTTATTCTCTTGATGGACGAGAAAACATTCGTTTAAGAGGATATCCTAATCAGACCATTACGCCAATAGACAGGGATCCGGCTTTAGGTGCTACTAGAAATGATGGTTCTACGATTTATAATAAATATTCTATGGAATTACGTTATCCCATCACTTTAAAACCACAAGCTTCAATTTATGTTTTAGGCTTTGCTGAAGGAGGGGCGGCTTGGGATAAATTTAAAGATTTCGATCCCTTCCTGCTCAATCGATCGGCAGGTTTTGGAATTAGAATATTTATGCCGCAGTTCGGGTTATTGGGACTTGATTTCGGATATGGATTTGATAAAATACCAGGAACACTTGAAACCAAAGCCAATGGTTGGGAGACGCATTTTATCATAGGTCAAAATTTTTAATTAATTTGGCACAGTATTTTCACTAAAGTAATTACTTATGAAAACGAAACTGATCACAATTAGTATGTTTTTATTATTTTGTTCGACGTTATTTGCCCAACGCGAGCAGAATAAAATTGGTTATGTCGATATGGATTATATTCTGGAAAACATTCCGGATTATAAAGAAGCCAATAATCAATTAAACCAAAAGATTGAAACTTGGAAGGGTGAAATCGAATTACAACAACAAAAAATCAGAGATCTTAAAGAGAATCTTGAGAATGAACGCCCGTTGTTAACACAGGATTTAATCGATGAGCGTCAGGATGAAATCGAATATTATCAAAAAAAGATGTTGGACTATCAGCAAGAAAAATTTGGTCCGGAAGGAGATATGATCGCCCAAAGACGTCAAATCTTACAACCCATTCAGGATGAAGTATTCAATGCGGTACAAGAAATAGGTGACAGAAGGGAATACGATTTCATCTTTGACAGTTCGGCAGATGCTTTAATGCTATTTTCTGCGCCTCGTCATGATATCAGTGATCAAATATTGGCCGGAATACGTCGTCATTCAAGAAAACTTACCAGTAGAGACAATAAGGCAGAGGACACAGCTGATGAAGAAGAATATAAATCTGTAATTCAAGCTCGACTTGATAAAGAAAAGGAAGAGGAGCGGGAGAGTTTGAGGCAGGAGAAACTGGACGAACGCCAAGAGATGATGGACGAACGGCAAAGAAAGCGGGATTCTACACGAGCTGCCCGTCAAGAACAATTTCAAGCTCGCAGAGATAGCCTTCAACGAGCACGAAATCAACATTCAAATCATCAAGGCAAAACTGAAAATTCTACTGAACAGGATGCGGACAAACAGAGTACTATTGGTCAAGAAAACATAACGGAAACCCATTCGTCTGAGTCTTCTCCTAAATCCGAGGAAGCTCCGGAAAGAGAAACCAAGGGGACCAACAATCAAAATGAAGAAGATCAGCGAGAAACCAGGCAACAACAGCGTGAAGAACGTCAAAAAGCTTTACAAGAAGAAAGGGCTGCACAACGAGATTCTCTCCGACAAGCCAGACAAGAAGCCATAGAAAAAAGAAAAAAAGAACGTGATTCTATAAATAAGGCACGAAAATTGGAGAGAAAGAACCGTAATAAATAAAGATATTTTTATTTTTGCAAATTAAAATTAGAACCCAAATTATTAACGCTTAATTTTTAAATTATGAAACAATTAAAATTCCTTTTAATAGCTCTGTTTACTTTCGGAGCAGTCAGTTTCGGTCAGGCACAGACTAAAATTGCCCATATAAACTCCAATGAGTTAATTGAGGCGATGCCTGAATTTCAAAACGCAAGATCTCAAATGAACAAGCTACAAAATTCTTACAAGTCTCAAATAGAAGACATGTATAAGGAGCTTGAGGAAAAGAGAGAGCGTTACGAAGCCCAAGTGGAGGAACAAACCCCCGAGGAAAATGAAAGAAGAGTAATGGACTTCCAAGAGTCGCAACAACGAATTATGCAATTTCAACAAAATGCTCAAGAAGAGTTAGATATTAAGCAAGAGGAATTGCTAAAGCCACTTTTAGAACAAGCAAAAGATGCCATTGAAAAAGTAGCCGAAGACAAAGGTTATCAATATGTATTGGATTCTGCAGAAGGTGGAAACGTAATTGTTGCTGAAGGTTATAACCTAATGTCCGATGTTAAAAAAGAATTAGGAATCTAATCCTATAAATTTTTCTATATTTGTAAAGCACTCTAAAATTAGAGTGCTTTTTTTTTAAGCATCTCAAATAAGCACAATGGCGAAATCGGATTCTATCGGAATGTTTGATTCTGGCGTTGGAGGGACTTCTATTTTTAAAGAAATCCATGAACTTATGCCACTCGAAAAAATCATATACTTGGCAGATAGCAAGAATGCTCCTTATGGCAAAAAAACTAAAAATGAAATAATAGAATTAGCCTACAAAAACACTGATCTTTTAATAGAGATGGGTTGTAAAATTATTGTTGTGGCTTGTAACACAGCAACCACCAATGCGATAGATCAACTCAGGGAGAAGTATAATGTTCCTTTTATCGGTATCGAGCCGGCTATAAAAAAAGCCGCACTGTCATCTTCTAAGAAAAGTATAGGGGTTTTGGCAACCAAAGGCACTTTGACAAGTAAACTCTTCTCAAAAACCTCTTCTACCTACACCAAAGACATCCAAACAATTGAAGTGGTCGGAAAGGGTCTGGTTGAAGCTATTGAATCAGGAAAAGCAACAGCTGCATCAACCAGCGTGCTTTTAAAAAAAATCATGCAACCAATATTAGAAAAGGATATTGATTATCTGGTTTTAGGTTGCACGCATTATCCTTATTTAATTCCCCAATTAGAGAAAATTCTTCCCACACGCGTCAAGATTATCGATTCGGGAAAAGCCGTTGCCAGACAAACCCGATCAGTTTTAAAATTTGGAAATCAATTGGCTGAAGTTCAACAGGATATTCCTGAATTTTATACCAATAAAAATCCCCGAATTCTGAAAAGATTTCTCGGGGATATAAATTGTAAAATTCGTTATCTCAACTTCTAAAATATTTATTGATTAATTGTAGGACAACCACAACGATAAGTTACACGGTTTTTACCAAAGTTGAATCCTAAGGTAATTTGATGATACCCAGAATTATCCATAACAATATCATTAGGCTGATAGCTGTATGTATAAGCAAATACGAACCCTCGGTAGTTAATTCCTAAAAATGGAGTTAAGTACTGTAATTTCTGGGTGCTTACGGAGTTAGAGGTAAAATCTCCTGCATTATATTCAGCACCACTAAGTGTTCTTCGATAAGAAAGTCCTCCCCAAAGTTGACCCCAATCAAAATTGTAATACGCTTTTCCATTGATATCTCCAAGGGTTTCGTTGGTCACTTCTTTGTGTTGCACCATTATAGATGGCTCAAAGTTCCAATTAGAATATTGCGGAACAATAGTATATCCTACTGATAAGAGATAAGACCTCTGATTATCGGTTTCAAATTCTTCTGAAAAGATGTCTCTTTTTTGGGGGATTAGATTTTTGGCTGAAACGTGAGCAAAAAACTCCATAAAGTAATAAGACATACCCAAATCAACATTAAAGGTAAAATCGGATTGTTTATTTCCTGATATTATGGGATCCGCAGGCTGTCCCGGACCGATTAAATCAGATTCATCCAGTCCTTCTTGCACTAAACCCACATTTAATCCAAAAGATAATTGATTGAGATCCAGCTCATCTCTTGACATCAAGATGTGATAAGCAAAGGTTCCGAAGAAACCTTGTTGAGAGAACCTTCCGTTTCTATCATTATAAATGATTCCTCCAACTCCTACCCGATCACCAATTCTTCCGTTGGCACTGATGGTTTCTAAATGCGGAGCGTTATTCACATCAAACCATTGTGTTCTACCGGTTAAACGAACTTTGCTTTGCTGAGCTGCTCCCGCCATCGATGGGTGAAGCAAATATAAATTGTCAGTTAAATAATCAGAGTATACCGGAATTCCCCTCTCCTGAGAAAACACTATTAATGGGGTGAACAAGAGTGCAAAGATAATGAGTGTCCTACTAAGTGTCATATATAATAGATGTGAATACTTTATTAATTTAAGGTTTCATTGACATCCGAGCCTTATCTTATTGCCTAAACGTTAGTTTACTAATAAGACAAGTCTGTTTCATACTTGAATGTTTTAAATGCGGCGTAAATATATTGAATTCATTGTATATCTTTTAATATTTTTGTCTAAATTTTTTATCATGATCGATTTAAGGGTAAATATCCATCAAACCAAATACCGAAACATAAAGAAATTTACTATAAATTATTTTTTCGTAAATTACGGAAAATACAAGTACAACAGTAAAAAAGAAGCGGAAACTTCTGCTTTAGCTTCTGATTTATTTCAATTGCCTTCTGTGAAAACGGTATTTATCGCAGAAAATTTTGTCGCGGTCGAAATATCTGAAAAATTCAGTTGGAAAAAAAGCGAAGACACTATCGTAAAATGCATTCAACAACATTTAACTTCCGGAAAAAAGACGGTTGGCAATGAACCTCAATTATTTCCTGTAGAAGTGTACACCGAAATGGATGTCGGTCCGGGAACATTAAGGTTTGTTTGCAATAAAAAACTCGTAATAAAAGACGTCAAATACGACTTCAATCAACAGGACATAAACTCGTCAATGGCCACAGCATTATTTGAGTTTCCTTATGTAAAACGAGTAGCTTTCCAAAACAATCACATTATAATCACCAAAGGAGGTGCTGTTCAATGGGATGAAATCACCATGGAACTAAGAAGTTTTATCCGAAAATATTTGATGCAGGGCAAGCCTATTGTTGATGATGACCTTCTGCATGCTTGATTTTAAATTATTAATACCTGAACTTTCGTAGATAAGGCAATAATAATGTAACAACGTTATCGCAGGAGGTATTGCTATAATTTGTGTCTGGCTTCTTGGTAAAAATCCTGAAATAGTTTTAGCAAATCGATTGTTGAATTGATTAAATCTTTAGTATCCAATAATAGACCAAAATACAGTTTGGTATTTTTCCGACTACTTTTTGTGGTACGAATGCGTTTAATCTGTTTCTGAATTAATTCGGAAATATCATCAGACAAATGAGATTTCTTGACAATCAATCGATCGATGTTTTCAAAAGAATGTGTATCAAAAATCTCAATGGTTTCTTTAAACAATAAATTCATCTCTCTGTCCATTTGTTTGAGATCACGAATTTGATTGAACTTCAAGTTTTTGTGGTTATTATGAACGTGTTGGTAACTGGCACGCGTAATTTCTCCTAAAGATTCTGACATATTTTCCAGATAATCCAAAAAGAGGATATAAAACTTACTCGCTTCTACGGAGTCTTCATCTAAAGTTCTAATAAAGTTGAATACATTGTCATTCAACTCTTCTACTCGACTTTCAATTTTTTCGAGTTTTTTAGTGTCTTTTTTAAGTTTTGTCAGATCGTGATACCCCAGATGTTCAATTACTTTTCCATAGCGCTTATTAATTCTCTTCAACACACTTGAAATATTATCAGAGATTTTAAGCGTAATTTCATTAATCGTCACAATATCTTGTTGATTAAATTTCTGTTCTTTTTCTTGTGCTTTAACGGATTTTGAATGTAGAACAGCACTTCTTACCATCATAAATATGGCTAAAACAGAAAGTATGACAGAAGCTACAATACCTCCAAACCAAAGAATAGCAGCAAAAATAGCGGCGCCTACAAAGGCTATTAAAGCCGTAGCAAACCACCCCCCAATTACATTCAAAACCCCTGTCACTCGATAAACAGCACTTTCTCTGTCCCAAGCTCTATCTGAAAGTGAGGTCCCCATCGCCACCATAAAAGTTACATAAGTCGTAGAAAGCGGTAATTTATAAGAGGTTCCAATAGAGATTAAAATAGCTGAAACCACTAAATTAACACTGGCTCTCACACTATCAAAAGCAGGGGTGTCAATTCTTTTATCATCAATTAGCGGCTCCTCATTTTCAAATTTTCTACTGATTTTTACACGCATACGCTTTGGTAATAATGAACTGACAGCCTCAATTATAATAAGAGAATTACGCACAATCAAACGCGCAAAGTTATTGGGGTCAAACTTCTCTCTCCCCTCCCCTTGTCTAGACAAACTCACTTCTGTTTGTATGACGATTCGGGCTTTTTTGGAAAACCATAGAGTAAGCACCATTATAACTCCAGCTAATGCCAAATAAATAACTGAAGCTGCAGCTGGAGCTTCATTCAACCCTAACATCACAAACTCATCGGGTGCTACGCCAGTTTCAAGAAAGGCGGTATGCCATAAGTCAAAGGAGTCTTTGGCAGCCAAGGGAACTCCGATAAAATTCACCAGATCGTTTCCCGCAAAAGCCAATGCCAATGCAAAAGTCCCTACCAAGATTATAATCGTTAAGATATTTCTTTTAAAAACAGAGATAATCATCTGTGAAAGCAATGTCCAAAACACCAATAACCCACCGACAACCAGAAGTGTATTTTGAGCTATAAATTCTTTGAATTCATCTGAGATAAATCCCAATCCTCCTATTCCTTTTATCAGAATAAAATAAGACAGTGCTGTAAGTGATATTCCTCCAAAAATTCCGCCGACATATTTAATTTTTCGTTCATATTTAAAAGTAAAGACAAGTCTAGACAAATATTGTATTAAGGCTCCTAAGGTAAAGGCAAAAACTACCGACAATAAAATTCCAATAATAATTTGTAAGACTTTTGAAGTATTCAAATACTCCATAATCATGTTGTAGGACACATTGTTATCTATATTTTTAATAAAGGCGATAAAAGCTGCTGCTCCCAATAATTCAAATACTATAGCAACAGAGGTTGATGTAGGTAATCCGAGAGAATTAAACAGGTCAAATAGGACAATATTGGCTAAAGTAACCGCCAAGAAGATTAACATGACCTCTTCAAAAAAGTACATTTCTGGATTAAAAATTCCGTTTCTGGGGACCTCCATCATTCCGGTAGAGAAGACTGCACCGATTAACACTCCCACACTTGCCACGGTAAAGATAGTACGAAGCGAAGCAGCTTTCGATCCAAATGCTGAGGTCAAGAAATTGACTGCATCATTACTTACACCAACAACTAATCCCGCAACAGACAAGCCCACAAGCAAAGTGAGCATGGTAATATAAATGGCTTCCATATAAAACAATTACAAAATGCAAACATGCAGATAGGTTTTAATTTTTCTAACAAAAGCATGTTATCAAATTATTAAGTTTGAAACATCAAGAAAGAAATTACGCGTGGTTTTATTGAAGATTATCCTTAAAACATCAGGTATTCCTCATAAGCTAACCTCCAGTAACTCAACCTCTTTCGTTTTGATTTTTATTTGATTAATACACGCGGGGATCAACAATGTTTCTCCATATTTTAAAGAGACAGAAAACTCAGTATTTTGAATATCAGCTTTTCCTTTTACACACATAAAAACAACAAAAGAAGATGTTGCGCTATAATCTATTTCGATATCTTTTGACAAATCGATTCTTCTGGTTTTAAAAAAATCACTTTTCACCAGCGTTTGAAAAACATCGACTTCATTTTCATATTCAATTTTAAAATCCTCAAATTCAAAATCTATGACGTCTAAAGCCAATTCTGTGTGGAGTGTTCTCGGTTCACCGTTAAGATCTCTTCGGTTCCAATCAAAAATCCTATAGGTAATATCCGAACTCTGTTGAATTTCGGCCAATAAAACTCCTTCTCCAATTGAATGAACCAGTCCTGGTTTTATATAAAAAACATCTCCCGGTTTTACTTCTTCAAAATTCATGATTTTCTCCAGACTTCCATTTTCAAGATGCCGAAGATAATCTTCTCGAGTGGTTCCTTTTTCAAATCCCACATAAATGCCGGCCTGATTATCTACCTGAAGCACATACCACATTTCAGTTTTCCCAAAAGAATTATGTCTTTTCTTTGCTATTTCATTATTGGGATGAAGTTGAAGTGATAAATTTTGGCCTGCATCGAGGAATTTAAAAAGAAGTGGAAATTTATTTCCATATTTATGATACACTTCTTCCCCTACCAAATCGGCTTTATAAATACTCAATAAATCTGTAAGCGATTTTCCTTTTAACGTTCCGTTATCGACGACAGAAACACTGTTTTCAATAGCACTAATCTCCCAGCTTTCGCCGGTTTTATTGGAAGTGGTATTTTTATGTAAAACGGTTTTCAATTTACTACCACCCCAAACTTTATCTTTTAGTATCGGTTGAAATTTTAAGGGATAGAGTTCATTCTTCATCGTGTAATTCTTTCACTTTATCCAAAGCCTCCTCTACGTGTCCCAAAACTTTTAATTGACGAAATCTCAAGCGTAAAACTCCTTCTTTATCGATGACCAAAGTCTCTCTACCAGGAATCAATCCCAAGCCACGACTTTTTACACCAAGTATTTTAGCGAGCTTTTTCTTAGGATCGGATAAAAGCCTAAAAGGCAGTTCTAATTGTTCGTGGAAAGAGCGAAGAATATCCGGTGAATCTGGGCTGACACCTATAACTTCAGCTCCAAAAAACCTAAATGTTTGTGTAGTTATTTTGAACTCTCTGGCTTCTTTGGTACAGCCTAAAGTGAAACTCTTTGGATAGAAATAAAGTACTAAAGTTTTTTTACCAATAATATCTTTAGAGTCAAAGACCTTACCTTTGAAATCTTCCCCAGCAAATTCTGGCACCTTATCTCCTAACTTCAGTTCCATAACTTTATCACTTTAAATGTTCATCATACTTTTCAAAGATTATCTTAAACCAAGCAGTAAATTTTTCCGGATTAGATTTTATTTCTTTTCGAATTTCCTCAGGGCTGGCCCATTTCCAGTCTGCAACTTCCTCAGGGTTTAAATTGGGATCCTCGTTATAATGACCTATCAAGACATGATCAAATTCGTGCTCGGTCAGTCCATTATCAAAC